>JAQXXN010000174.1 GCA_029226085.1 Thermoflexaceae bacterium | reverse complement strand
TGGAAAGAACCCGGCTGGCATGGATGCGGCACTTCAGAAAGCGGAAGAAGTGCTTACGGTACAGCTGGGATAAAGAGCATACGGATGAGCAGCTTGGAAGGATAAAAGGATAGATTTTACAAAAAGGGTATTGACGAATTCATATTTTATGATATAATTTCATTTGTGTGATTTCGATAGTCATCACAATCCTTATATAGAAGGGTGGTTAGGGAAGAATATGTCAAATGTCATCGTTAAAGACAATGAGACTTTAGATAGTGCTTTACGTAGATTTAAGAGAAACTGTGCAAAAGCAGGTATTCAGCAGGAAATTCGTAAAAGAGAGCATTACGAGAAGCCAAGCGTAAGACGTAAGAAGAAGTCTGAAGCAGCAAGAAAAAGAAAATTCAATTAATTTTTATGCAGCCGGTATTTTGTACCGGCTGTTTTTTTGATTTTTTATTTAAAACGGGAAACAGCAAAGGAATTTATCGAAAATTTTAAGATGTAATATAAAAAGAAAGTTTTGGCATATAATGAATTAAGATGCAGGTATAGGGGTACATATATGGATTTTGTCAGGTCCTTACATCTGCCTGAGGATGTTATGAAAAATTCATCAATCATAAATATTATGGGGAATAATTCCCTGCTTATTGAGAATTTTAAGGCAATCATGGAGTATAAGAATGATTTCGTGAGAATTAAGGCAAAAGACAAAATAATATCAATTCATGGAAGTAAACTGGCAATCGAGTATTATAATGCAGAAGAAATCAAGATTATAGGAAAAATAAACAGCATATTTTTTGAGGTAATTAATTCGTGACAGAGCTAATTAATTTTTTTAAGGGTGTTCTGGTGGTACGATTAATCAGTAACACACCGGAACGGTTTCTTAATATCTGTAATGCAAACCGGATAAAAATGTGGGATTTGCAGCTGAAGGATGAGAATTACTGTTTTAAGATATTTCCGGCTGAATATTACCGGTTAAAAAATATTCTGAAAAAAACCGCTTCGAAAACCGTAATTACGGAAAAACATGGCCTTCCGTTTCTTTTATTCCGTTACCGCAAACATAATTGCTTTGCTGCCGGGATTTTGCTTGCTTTTTTCATGCTATACATCATTTCGTTGTTTGTATGGGATATTAGTGTTGAGGGAAATGTCATGGTGACGGATGATGTCATTCTTGATGCATTAAAACAGGAAGGAATCCGGCATGGAATGTTTTTAAACAGGATTTCCTGTGATGAACTGGAAAAATACCTGAGAAATACTTTTGATGATCTGACATGGGTTTCTGTTGAAATTAACGGAACCAGACTAATCATACATGTAAAAGAAAATGATGAAGACTTTGTTATTATAAGGGATAACAAAGAATGTGACCTTACCGCAAGCAGAAATGGTGTGATTCATTCGATTATAACAAGAAGCGGAACGCCGCTTGTTCACGTGGGAGATGAGGTGGCAGAAGGAGAAGTTCTTGTCAGCGGCAGGGTTTTTGTATATGATGATTATGGCACGGCAATTTCCGAAAAAGAAGTATGTGCGGATGCAGATATTTTAATAGAAACGGTATATGAATACGAAGATGTGTTAAAAATGAAATATACTTATAAGATTTTTACCGGAAAAACAAAAAAATTCTTATATGTTAAGATTTTTGATGCCATGGTTCGGATTGGATGGAATCCAGAGTATGATAATTATGAGACACTTCTTACGGATGACCAGATAAAAATTAGCGAAAATTTTTATCTGCCAGTACATTATGGAGAAATTACTCATAGTGAATACAAGGAAGAAACGGCAAAATATACGGAACAGGAGGCACAAAAAATTTTAAATGACAGGCTTTCCTATTTTTTAGAAGATTTGGAAGAAAAAGGAGTGCAAATCATACAAAAAGATGTTAAAATGTATAAGGATGCATATAGATATACATATAGTGGTACAATCAGTGTAATTGAACCAGCCTATATTCAGACTGACATTAAAGTGAGCGATGAAGATATAGGAGATTTAAATGAGCGTAATTGAAGAATTGATTGAAATTCCGGCAGTCCATGAACAAAATGTTTTTGGACAATTTGATGGATATGTGAAAAAGATCGAAAAAGCCTTTCATGTCACAATCATAGAAAGGGATTCCAGATTAAAGATTATCGGAAATGAAACGGCATGCAAACGAGCGGTTGCCGTGTTTAACAACTTATTTGAGCTTTCCAAAAGAGGCAATGTCATTACGGAACAGAATGTGGACTATGCCATCTCACTCTCCATGGAAGATAAGGGAGAAGCACTTGTGGAACTGGACGGTGACCTGGTATGCCGTACGATACAGGGGAAACCCATTAAGCCAAAGACCCTTGGACAGAAGCAGTATGTGGATGCCATTCGGGACAAGATGATTGTTTTCGGATTGGGACCGGCAGGTACCGGTAAGACCTATCTTGCAATGGCGATGGCAATTAATGCATTTCGTGCAGATGAGGTCAGCAGAATCATTTTGACCAGACCGGCAATCGAGGCCGGAGAGAAACTGGGATTTCTGCCCGGCGATCTGCAAAGCAAGGTTGATCCGTATTTAAGGCCGTTGTATGACGCACTTTACCAGATTATGGGAGCAGAAAATTTCATGAACAACATGGAAAAGGGACTGATTGAGGTGGCACCGTTAGCATATATGCGTGGGCGGACACTGGATAATGCCTTCATTATTCTGGATGAAGCGCAGAATACAACACCGGCACAGATGAAGATGTTTCTTACCCGTATCGGATTTGGCTCCAAGGTTGTGGTAACCGGTGATCTGACGCAGAAGGATTTGCCTGTGGATGCAGTTTCCGGACTGGATGTGGCACTTAAGGTATTAAATTCCGTGGAGGAAATCGGAATCTGCAAACTGACCAATCAGGATGTTGTACGGCATCCGCTTGTTCAGAAGATTGTAAAGGCATACGAAGAGTATGAGGAAAAAGAAAATCATAAAAAGAACATGCGTAAGGATGGGACAGGCCGCCGCATGCAGAATGACCGGAATAAGAGGTGAGGAACATGACGATAAATTTTGATTATGAAACCGATAAAAGGCCGGATACAGAGTATGAGGAAGTGGTTACACAGGTCATCAATGAAGCAATGGATTATGAGAAATGTCCATATGAGGCAGAGGTAAATGTCCTGTTGACGGATAATGAAGGAATCCGTGAAATTAACAGGGAATACCGAAAGATGGATTCTCCTACGGATGTGCTTTCTTTTCCAATGACAGATTATGAAGCTCCGTCACAATTTGATTTTCTGGAAAACTGTGAGAATGACTGTTTTAATCCGGAAACCGGTGAGCTGATTCTGGGGGATATTGTACTTTCAGTAGACAAAATCAAGGAACAGGCTTATAATTATGGACATGCTGAGAAACGGGAACTGGCATTTCTGGTTGCGCACAGCATGCTTCATCTGTTTGGATATGACCATGAAAGCGAAGAGGAAGCAGCAATAATGGAAGCAAAGCAGAATGAAATTTTAAATAAATTAAACATAAGGAGATAGTTTTATGAAATTAAGGTATTATGTAGTAATGTCTATGCTGGTGATGGCAATGGCATTTACAGGGTGTAAAAAAAATGAGTCAACACCTGTGGGACAGACAGAGGCAACAACGCCGGCACCGACGGAAGCTGTTACGGAAAAAGAGACGGTTACGGAGGCACCTGTAGTTTCTCATGAAGGAATGGACAGAAGTGTTCTTACGGGAGAATGGGTGGATGCGGACATTGCAGACAGAACACCTCTGGCAATCATGATTAATAACATTGAAGATGCAGATCCACAGTCCGGCATTGACCGTGCTGAAATCATTTATGAAGCATATGTGGAATCGGATATCACAAGACTTATGATGCTTCTTCAGGATTATGACAACATGGATAAAATCGGTCCGGTAAGAAGCTGCAGGGAATTTTACGTTTACTTTGCAAAGGAATTTGATGCCATCTATATTCATTTTGGATTTTCACCTCTGGCAGCAAATCTGCTTGCAGACCCAAATGTTCAGGCGTTGGATGGCATGAAGGGCTGGTGTAGTTTTTATCGTACCACAGACCGTGTCGCTCCACATAATGCATATACAACCACGGAAGGAATTCTTGGAAGTATTGATGTAAAGGGATGGGATACAAAGCTTCCAGACGATTTTGAACAGCCTTTGCTTTTCACAGAGAATGACACGGAAGAAATTATTCTGGAAAATGGCGCTGACTGTACCATCTTTGAACCTGGATTTAAGAGAAACAAGCCAAAGTTCATTTATAATGAAGAAGATGGACTGTATTACCGAGAACAGTACGGAAGACCACATTGTGACATGGAAAGTGGTACACAGCTTGCATTT
>JAQXXN010000173.1 GCA_029226085.1 Thermoflexaceae bacterium | reverse complement strand
TGGTTCTTTGCTATGGATATGCAGAAAGACTGGATCCTTCCGGCAATTAATTCCGTGAAACTGAACCCGACGGGAGCGAATGTTCCGATTCATGTGGACGTTCAGTCAGTTGTAATCAACGGAGAAACATGGAATCTGGGTGGATATCTGGATATTGGAATTGTGGATACCATGAAGGATCTGATGGTCAATTTTGTGGGTGCGGTGGTATTCTCTGTTATCGGCATTTTATATCTGAAACGCCGTGGAAAAGGGAAACTGGCAGCTTCCCTGATTCCACAGGTAAGAGATGATCTTACCTGAGCTTTTTTATCTGTTGTGAGATGTTTTCCAGTTCTTCCTGGGATAGTTCGGGAAGGCGTTCCAGTTTGTCCATGAAGAGTGTCAGGGTTTCTTTGGCATGCATTTCCACCAGCTGACTATAGAAGTTGACAACAACGCCGGTAACGATTGCAACCACAAAAATAGAGTAGACGGTGAGAAGGACGGAACATATTTTCCCGAGGAAGGTGACGGCAACCACATCTCCAAATCCAGCAGTAGAAATCACGGCATAGCAATACCAGAGTGCATCACCATAACGGTTGATGTCCGGCTCTGCCAGCTGTATGATTCCGGCTGCTGCAAATAGAAAGAGAAAGAAACCGGATAGGATTTTATCTGCTTTGGTTCTCTTTAAAATTAGCCATAATACTTTGATTTTTTTCATATTGGACAGCCTCCTGTGGATTTCGAAATTTGAATTAATTGAAGTATATTATATTTCTGCCCGGAGAGCAACAAAATATTGCGATGGATGTATAATAAAAGTTACTGTTTACACGGCACTATCACGCGAGGTGTTTTCGTGCTGTAAGCACGAAAATCCCGAGACATACGGCGCGAAATGATGCAGAATGCATCATTTCTGTGCATTGCGAAGCGTGTTACTGGTCACGGAGTGAACAGTAACTAATAAAACTCAAAAGGTAGAATAGGAAAGGAATAGGAAAGATGAAAGAAAAAAAGACAATGCACATGATTACATGGATCACAGGGATTTTAACGGTGTTGCTGGGACTCTATGCAGTTGTAAGACCGATGCGGACATTTTTGTCTATAGGCTGGATTCTGGGAACGCTTTTGCTGGTTAATGGCATTGAACTTGTGATTCTCTCTCTGTCGAAAGAGAAGAAAGAAATTGGCACATGTATCCTCGGTGTTGTGGAAGGTCTGGCAGGTATTATTTTATTATTCAGCGGCCTGCAGAGATTTCTTACGGATATCATGGCAACGTATCTGGTTGGTGTGAGTATATTCATTTATGGAATTTTCCAGATTACGGGAGGTGTAAGGAGTCTGAAAGTTTCCAAAGGTAAAGGGATTCTGGTAATTATATGCGGCGTGTTATCTATTATTGTGAGTATGATAGCTGTCAGCCACCCGATACTGACCATGTTCTCTGTAGGATATATTATCGCATTTTCTATTCTGATGCAGGGAATCAATATGATTGTTCTTGCGATTAATATGGGAAGCAAATAATGAGGAAAAATACTATGAAAAAAAGATTTTTGAAAAAAACTACGGCAGTCATACTGAGTCTTAGTCTTGCTCTTTCTGCCGTTCCTGTGTCGGTATTTGCCGAAGAAGCAGAAGATACTGCAGGAACACCGGCGGTTAAGGAAAATATATTTGCGAAGACGGGAACCACCTTTGGTATTAATAAACTTTACTCTACCGGACTTTCTCTTTGCGGTACAGTGCTTGTTAAAGTGGCCAATGCAACCGGTGATGAAGATTTTAAGAAGGTAGCTTCGATGCTTAATACGTGGATTTTTGGAGGAAGCAGTACCGGACAGACCCTGGCAGAGATTAAGGCACTTTGTAACGAGATCCTGAATGAGGTAAAGGTCATTGACCAGCATCTTACAGATTACAATTCGCAAATTGAGCAAACACTTGCGAACTCTGATTATACAGCGGCAAAAAATGCACTTGATAATCAATGGTTCAAGGATGTCGAAATATTCGAAGTTACCAATAATGTGGGAAATGCATTAAAAGCTTATATGGCGTATATGGAAAAAGCAAAGGCCTATAATGATGGCTCGATAGGGATTGAAGAGGTAGATAAGAGCAAAAAAAAGCTATATGAAACTTTCTGTGATGTTTACGAATCGAAAGGACATGCTTTTGGAAGCGAAGAAGAAGAGGAGATTCGAGAAATCATATTTGGGGATGGTACGATTGACGGAGTATTCAAAACGGCTAGTCGGAATATGACCAATGCTCTGGAAGCTGAGAAGAATTACGCGGATGCTGCGGCACAATTTGCATACAAGGCATATGGATTTTCGGATGATCAGTATAATTACATTATTACAAGCATTGACAAACAATTTATGGAAATCATCACTCTGGAGTTGATGTACGAAGAGTTCCTATCACAGCGTGGAGAGTATTTTGAAGAGAAATACGATGATGATGATCCGCTCTGGAAAAGTTACGAGGACTGGGCTGAAGATTTAAATACTGTGAACGAAGAAGTTGCCACGGCTATGAATGCCATGTTAGACAGGGAGGTTGTAGTCAGTGAATCAGCAGCCGGTTCGATTCGTCTCAAGCTGGAGGAGTTTGTCAAATCCGGAGATTTCACAACCGTTAATCTGAAGAATGAAGATTACAAAAGTGAATTTACTTCTGATGACTATATGGCAGAGCAGACTATGATTGATGCTTATAATCTGGAAAGTGGCAACAGTACATTGCTTGAAGATGTTTCATCATCTTCCAATGTAACCGGTTCATACATGAAATTTAACAGGGTAGCAGTTCCAGTACAAAAAACAGAAGCAAATCCGTCAGGAATCGATATTTACTATATTTTTGATACTGCGCAAAACGGCAATTCATCATGGACTTCAGGTGATCCTGTTCCGGAGAATCTGCGATTGATTAACATGGAGCATAAAGAAGATTTTTCTGCTTCAAAGGATGTCCATGTGCCCAGCTGTGATTTCTTCAATTTAACAAGAGGAAGTTACAGTGACGGTCTGCAGAACTTCAGTTGTGTAGTGAATAGCACAGATTGCCACAGTTTATTTGCGACACAAGTATTCAACGCTCTGGGCAGCATACCGGCAAACTATTTACAGGAATATCTGCTG
>JAQXXN010000172.1 GCA_029226085.1 Thermoflexaceae bacterium | reverse complement strand
GCAAAGGGTGCAGATTATCTTGCATTCCAGATTAAAGACAAAGCAAAGGAATGTAATATAGAAATTGTTGAAAATAAACCGCTGGCAAGACTTCTTTATAACAATGTGGAGGTCGGGGCAGAAATACCGCCGGAACTGTATCAGGCAGTGGCAGAAGTACTGGCGTTTGTGTATTCACTGCAACATAAAATTTAACGTTTTTTGTCGAATTTTATGCAAATTTATACTTTTTTTAAGAAAGCAATAGTAATTTAGTGCCTTTTAGTGATATACTAATAAGAGTGATTTTTTTTGAAGGAGGAATTCATTGTGAGAAAGACCGATCTTGCAATTGGTATCTATATTCTTGCAGCTGTCGTTTTCTTCATTGTACCGATTCCTTCAGTACTTTTGGATGTAATGATAGCGTTAAACATGGGTTTTGCCTTTGTTATATTGTTCAATTCTCTTTTTACCAGGGAAGTGCTGGATATGGCGGCGTTTCCTACAATGCTTTTATTCAGTACAATTTTCCGTATTTCACTGAATGTGTCGTCTACACGTCTTATACTATCAACCGGAGATCCGGGTGAAGTGGTATTGGCATTTGGCGAATTTGTGGGTGGTAATGACCTGGTTATTGGCGCAATTATTTTCATCATACTGATTCTTGTGCAGTTTATGGTTATTAATAAGGGCTCTGAGCGTGTATCGGAAGTAACAGCCAGATTTACGCTGGATGCAATGCCTGGTAAACAGATGGCCATCGATGCCGATTTGAATACAGGTGCAATTACCGATAAGGAAGCAACGGAGCGAAGAAAGAAGATTCAGGAAGAATCAAGCTTCTTTGGCGCAATGGATGGTGCCACGAAGTATGTCAAGGGTGATGCGACAGCAGGCCTTGTCATAACCCTGATTAATATTGTGGGTGGTATTATCATGGGAGTGACCCGACAGAACCTGGAAATCATGGATGCGCTGAATAAGTATGCCATTCTTACCATTGGTGACGGCCTGGTAAGTCAGATTCCATCACTTCTGATTTCTCTTTCTACAGGTATTCTGGTAACTAAGGGTGCCAAGGAAGAGGGACTTTCTGACATGCTTGTGGGAGAACTCTTTTCCATGTCCAATGTTTTGTTCATGGTTGGAGGAACAATGCTCTTTTTGGGTATCACAACTCCTCTTCCGACATGGGTGTTTGGACTGTTTGGTGCAGCATTTATTGCAATCGGTCTCATGACCAAAAAGAAGCAGGGTGTTCAGTCCATTGAAAGTGAAGTGGAATCAGAAGAAGAGCAGGCAAAGGAAATCCGCAAGCCGGAAAATGTCACGTCGCTGCTTTCAGTTGATCCGATTGAACTGGAGTTTGGATATGGAATTATTCCACTGGCTGATGTGAATCAGGGTGGTGACCTTCTTGACAGGGTTGTCATGATACGACGTCAGATAGCGCTGGAACTTGGTACGGTTGTACCGATTATCCGTCTGAGAGATAATATCCAGCTGAATCCGAACCAGTATATCATCAAGATAAAGGGAATTCAGGTCAGTGAAGGCGAGATTCTGTTTGATCATTACATGGCAATGAATCCGGGGTATGTGGAAGAGGAAATTACCGGCATTCCAACTTTTGAGCCATCCTTTCATCTTCCGGCAATCTGGATTACGGAAAGCCAGAGAGAAAGAGCGGAATCACTTGGATATACGGTTGTGGATGCTCCGTCGATTATCGCAACACATCTTACGGAGGTTATTCGTGAACATATCGCAGAACTTCTTACCAGACAGGATGTACAGAACCTTATTAACAATGTTAAGGAAAACAATTCTGCGGTTGTGGAGGAACTTATTCCGAAGCTTGTTGGTGTGGGCGAGATACAGAAGGTTCTTCAGAATCTGTTACAGGAAGGAATTTCTATCCGAGACCTTGTTACCATATTCGAAACGATTGCCGACCACGCGGCGGCAACCAGAGATACGGATATTCTGACGGAATATGTAAGACAAAGCCTGAAACGTACCATTTCAAGCAAGTTTTTTGTACCGAATGAGACAACAAGTGTTGTAACACTGGATCCGGCAGTGGAACAGGAAATCATGAATTCGGTAAAACAGACAGAGCAGGGTGCATATCTTACTCTGGCACCGGATCGTGTGAAAAAGATTATGAATTCCGTTGAAACGGAATTAAATAAATTGGAAAATATGGGAAAGAGTCCGATTGTGATTACTTCGCCGATTGTAAGAATGTATTTCCGCAAGCTGGCGAGTGACTATTTTAAGGATATCATAGTGATTTCTTATAATGAAGTAGATTCAAATGTGGAATTACAGTCGGTTGGGATGGTGACAGCATAAGATGATAGTGAAAAAATTTGAAGCACAGACAGAAACAGAAGCGGTAATGAAGGCAAAAAAGGAGCTTGGTGCCCAGGCGGTTGTGCTGAATGTCAAGACAATTAAACAAAGAGGCATCATGAAGCTTTTTAAGAAAGATAAGGTGGAGATTACCGCAGCTCTTGAGGAAAAGGAGTTTGTACAGGAAATTAATGAAAAGAAGCCTGTCATGGATGCAGTAAAGCCGAAAATAGATTTGACTGCAAATGAAAAGATAGATGTAAAGCCATCTTCTGATGAAATTGAACGTAAGCTGGATAATCTTTCGGAAATGTTAAAGAACCAGATGAAGGAAAATGCGAAAGAACACAAAGCAGAAGAAGCGGATAAGGAAGATGACAGACAGTTTAATGATGAGGCAGACGATAAGAGACAGGCGGCGATGAATACTAACATAAAGACATTGAGGCTTATTTACAATAAACTCATTGATAATGAGGTTGATGAAAAATATGCCAATGCCATTGTGAATGAAATAGAAAGTTCATTAAAGAAGGAATCGAATATTGACAGCATTCTTGCCGGTGTTTATCAGAAAATTATTTTAAAGCTTGGGGAAGCAGATATCATTACCTTAAAGGATCGTCAGAAGGTTGTATTCTTTGTGGGACCGACCGGTGTGGGAAAAACTACTACCATTGCCAAGATTGCTTCGAAGTTTAAGCTGAATGAACACAAGAAGGTTGCATTCATTACGTCCGATACATACCGCATTGCGGCAGTAGAACAGCTGAATACGTATGCAAATATCCTGGATGTTCCGGTAAGGGTTGTGTATACCGAAGAGGAAATTAAAAATGCCCTTGATGAATTTAAGGATTATGACCTGATTCTGGTCGATACTGCAGGACGGTCACACAAGAATACGGAGCAGAAGGATGCAGTGATTGATTTATACAAATCCATAAAGAAAGAGGACAGCCATATCGATTCGGAAGTATATCTGGTATTGAGCGTGACAACCAAGTACCGTGATCTTATCAGCATTACAAAGGCGTATGAAAACCTTGGAACGTATAAGCTGTTGTTCACAAAATTGGATGAAACATGCACGCTTGGTAATATACTGAACATAAAACTTTTGACAGGGGCAAAGCTTTCCTATACGACTGCCGGGCAGAATGTACCGGATGATATTGAAACAATTAATGTGCAAAAGCTGGCAAAACAGCTGCTTGGAGGAAATGTATAATATGGATCAGGCTGAAGGTTTAAGAAATATTGTTAAACATCAGAATCAGAAGCTGGTTAGCAAAGCACGTGTCATTACGGTTACAAGCGGAAAGGGCGGTGTTGGTAAGTCCAGTGCGGCAATCAATCTTGCGCTTTGCTTTAGAAGGCTTGGAAAAAAGGTAATCATACTGGATGCGGATTTCGGTCTTGCCAATATTGAAGTAATGTTTGGCGTGATTCCGCAATATAATTTATCGGATATCATGTTCCGGGGTAAGGAGCTGAAAGACATTATCATGCAGGGACCGGAAGGAGTCGGATTTATATCCGGAGGCTCCGGAATTGCAAAACTTGTGAACCTGGATAATGAACAGATAAAGCGGCTGGTATATAAATTAACAGAATTGGAGCGCCTCGCAGATGTTATCATTATTGATACCGGAGCCGGAATTGCACCTAGTGTTCTGGAATTTGTGGCAGCAAGTGCCGAAGTCATTCTTGTGACAACTCCGGAGCCTACGTCCATTACAGATGCGTATGCACTATTAAAGGCACTCAACATGTTTCCTGGTTTTGATAAAAATGATACACAGATTAAGGTATTATGTAACAGAGTTAATTCAACTGGTGAGGGGAAAAATCTTTTTGAAAAACTGAACATGGTTGTCAGCAGATTTTTAAATATCAATCTGACAATGTTAGGATGTGTTCCGATGGATTCTGCTGTTACCAAGGCGGTAATGAAGCAGAAACCTGTTTCCATAATGTATCCCAATGCGCCGTCTGCACGTGCGTTCGCAGAAATCGCAAAAAATCTTGATGAAAATAGTGATAACGGACACAGTCAGAAAATAGGCGTTGGAAGGTTTTTTATTAATGTATTTAATCGTAGAAGATAAATGAGGTAGCTGCATGATGGTGGAAGATATTTTAGCTCTTGGCGATAAAGTTGAAATGCATGAAATAAATAGGAGCATGAATTCCAGCAAACATGAGTCGGAACGGATGTATGTCAGTCAGCTTCTGGAATTTGATGAAGATGAAGATGATATCCTGTATATAGCAATGCCAATTCATGAAGGCAGGCTGGTTCCGCTGAGTGTGGGAAGCCAATATGAATTGTTTTTTTATGCAAAGCGAGGAATATTCGCCTGTAATTCGGAAATAGTCAACCGGTACAAAAGTAATAATGTGTATATTTTAGTTGTAAAATTACTCACGGATTTAAAAAAGCATCAAAGAAGGCAGTTTTTCCGTCTGGAAACAAACATGGAGATTCAATATAAGGTGTTTGGTGAGGAAGATGATAAGTACTTTCGGCTGATGGGAAAAATGTCGGATGAAATGCTGGAAAGACCGTATTATACAGGAATTACCCTGGATATCAGCGGCGGAGGCATCCGGTATGTTTCTAAGGACCGCCTGGAGCCGGGCAGTAAAGTTCTTGTATTTCTAAAATTAGCTATTGATGATGAAATATGCAAATGTGAACCGATTGCCAGGGTAATTTCCTCTTCCCTTGCAAAAGGAAAGGAAAATGTATATGAAAACCGTATTGAATTCGTCCAGATAAAGGATTCGGAAAGGGAATTATTAATTAAATACATTTTCCGGGAAGAAAGAAATATTAGAAAAAGACAGTTGGAATAGGACGTGATGACATGAGCAAAAAAATACTGATTATTGATGACTCTGCACTCATGAGAAGGGTTATCTCTGATATAATCAAATTACGAAGTGAATATGAGATTGCAGGAATCGCAAGAGACGGATTGGACGGGTTTGAGAAAATTACGAAAAATCCGGATGGCTATGATGCTGTCATCATGGATATTAATATGCCGAAAATGAACGGACTGGAGGTTCTGGAGAATCTTTCCAGGTTTCATGTAAAGCATAAGACAATCGTGGTCAGTACCCTGGCAGTGGAAGGTGCAAAAGAAACAATCCGTGCACTGGAGCTTGGCGCATTTGATTTTGTGACCAAGCCAACCGCTTATTCTGAAGTGACAGGCAATGAATTTAAAGAACAGATTCTATCGAAACTGGATGTTGCCTGTGGCCTGGAAAGTTCCGGAGAACAAAAACGGGCGGTAAGGACTCCTGTCCGGCGGTTTGAGCGGAAGACCATGGGAAAAGACGGTTCTGCCGTGCAGAAACAAAAAAGCAGTAAGCTTGTTGCACTGGCATGTTCCACCGGAGGACCAAAGTCCCTGCAGAGTGTGATTCCGAAGCTTCCGGCACAGATGGATGCGCCTATGGTGCTTGTACAGCACATGCCGAAGGGCTTTACCTTATCCCTTGCCCAAAGATTAAATGAAATCAGCAAGGTTAAGGTGTCAGAAGCCGTTGATGGAGAAATTCTTGAAAAGGGACATGTGTATATTGCACCGGGGGGACGCCATATGGAAGTCGCAAAGGCTTCTGCAGGCTCATATCGTATTCAGTTAAGTGATGCACCACCGATTGATGCATTAAGGCCTTGTGCCAATGTAATGTATGATTCACTAATTCACACGGATTTTGATGAAATCACCTGTGTGGTATTAACGGGAATGGGTGCAGACGGAACGAGAGGCATTACCAATCTTGCTGCAAAGAAAAATGTACATGTAATCGCACAGGATGAAAAGACATGTGTTGTATATGGGATGCCGAAAGCTATCGCAGAATCTGGATTAGTCGATGAGGTAAAGCCTCTTGATGAAATCGCAGATGCAATTATTAAGAACGTGGGGGTGTCTTAGAATGGACGTAAGCCAGTATTTAGAGATTTTTATTGATGAATCAAAAGAACATTTACAGTCATTAAGTGATCAGCTGATGATTCTGGAAAAAGAGCCGGAGAATCAGGATACAATTAATGAAATTTTCAGGGCAGCACATACGTTAAAGGGTATGGCAGGTACTATGGGTTATAAGCGTATGCAGAACCTTACCCATAACATGGAAAATGTATTGTCAGAAATCAGAAACGGAAAAATGAAAGTTTCAAGCGGACTTGCTGATGTTCTTTTCCAGTGCCTTGATGCATTGGAGACATATGTTGCCAATATTCAGAGCTCTTCTGATGAAGGAACTGATGATAATGAAGCCATTATTAAAGAACTTAATGCAGTTCTTGCGGGAGAGACGGCAGCACCGGCAACAGCACAGCAGTCGGAAACTGTTGAAGAATCCAAGAAAGAGGAAACCGGAGAAAATGCTAAGTATAAAAGCATGAAACTGGCTGATTTTGAAAAGAATGCAATAAATGAAG
>JAQXXN010000171.1 GCA_029226085.1 Thermoflexaceae bacterium | reverse complement strand
TTCCTTCCAGGCATTTAACCCGGATCTGGCTGCGGTAACACAGAAAGAGAATATTAATCTTATCATGGATGTTCCGTTGGAAGTAACGGTTGAACTGGGAAGGACACATAAGTCCATTGCAGATATTCTGGAATTTGCACCGGGTACTATTGTAGAACTGAATAAGATTGCCGGGGAACCGATTGATGTACTTGTCAATGGAAAGTATGTGGCAAAGGGCGAAGTTGTTGTTATTGAAGAAAGCTTTGGTGTTAGAATCACGGAAGTGATAAAATAATTGTCGAAAAATAAAAAAATATGTATGAAAATTTATCATGATATTGTATAATATTTTTATACCATTTCTTAAATATTAAGTTATGATAGGAGATTATTACTATGGCAAAGAACATTTTAGTATGTGATGATGCAGCGTTTATGCGAATGATGATTAAGGATATTCTGACAAAGAACGGTTATACCGTGGCTGGTGAGGCTGAAAACGGTCTTAAGGCAGTGGAAAAGTATTCGGAATTAAAGCCTGATCTTGTACTCATGGATATTACCATGCCGGAAATGGATGGTATTGAAGCTTTGAAGAAGATTAAGGCAAATGATCCGGGTGCTGCTGTTATTATGTGTTCCGCAATGGGCCAGCAGGCTATGGTTATCGAATCCATTCAGTCCGGCGCAAAGGACTTTATTGTAAAACCGTTCCAGGCTGACAGAGTTATTGAGGCAGTAAAGAAAGTAGTTGGTTAATGATGGTTCTTCTTGCGGCCGGATATGAGGGAGTGCGTTCTGCAGCACAGTTTTTGACTGTACTTGTAATATTTGTTTTCGTATTATTTCTTACATATTGGACGACACGTTTTGCCGGAAATTATAAAAAGCAGCAAATGGCTGGAAAGAACATTCAGGTAATGGAAACGGTCAGCATTTCTAATTCCAAGTATCTTCAGATTCTTAAAATCGGGAAAAAGTACATGGTAATTGGGGTATGTAAAGATACCATTACTTATTTGTGTGAATTAAAGGAAGAAGATCTGGATTTTTCGCAAAATGATGGAAATGGAGAAACATTTAAGAGCATTCTGGAAAAATTCAGAAAGAACGGACAGGTGGTTAGTAATGAAGAAGACAGTCATTAAGCTTTTTCTCATGATATTTATTTCCATTGCCGTGTCCGGTGTTTTAAGACAAAATGTTTATGCATCCGATATTATGGATGCGGTAACAATGGAGGAACCAACGGAAGAAGGAGAAACTTCTGATAATGATTCCAGAAATTTAATCAGCATTGGCATTGCTGCCGGTGATGGATCGGATTTAGCAAGTGTTTTACAGATGTTACTGGTTCTTACGGTAATTTCTCTTGCACCGTCCATCCTGATTATGCTGACTTCTTTTACAAGAATTGTAATTGTTCTGCATTTTGTCCGGTCAGCAATGGGTACGCAGACAGTTCCTCCGAATCAGGTGATAACCGGTCTGGCGTTATTTCTCACATTTTTCATTATGATGCCCATCTTTAAGGAAATTAATGAGGTGGCAATTCAGCCGTTAGCGAATAATGAAATCAGCGCAGAGGAAGCGTTTGAACGGGGCGTACAGCCTTTAAGGGAATTTATGATAAAACAGACTCCGGATCAGGATATTAAGACTTTTGTGGATCTTGCCCAGCTGGAAAATGTTGAAGATTATGATGATATTCCGCTGTCGGTTCTTATACCGAGTTTTATTATCAGTGAACTTAGGATTGCATTCACAATAGGATTTTTGATATATCTGCCGTTTATTGTAATTGATATGGTGGTTGCATCAACCCTGATGTCAATGGGTATGATGATGCTTGCACCGACAATTATTTCTCTGCCGTTTAAGGTATTGCTTTTTGTAATGGTAGATGGATGGAATCTGGTTATAAAGAATCTTGTAATGACGTTCTATTAGGTACGAAAAAGTGCCTGGTAGGACGTTTATTGAATAAAGAGGTGTTTTTATGTCGCAGGGTGAAGTAATCATGGCTGCAAGAGAAACCTTATGGGTTATCTTAAAAGCGTCCATGCCGTTATTGATTGTATCATTAATTGTTGGTCTCATTGTCAGTCTGTTTCAGACACTGACTTCCATACAGGAACAGACATTAACATTTGTTCCGAAGCTTCTTGCAATTTTTCTTTCCCTTATGCTTCTGGGTTCATGGATTGCAAATTCCATAGGGGATTATGTTGTTCAGCTGTGGTCTAATTTTTCAATGTATGTCAGGTGAGTTGAATGATATCTTATGAAACTTTTTTTTCAGAATGGGAGCTTTTTTTGCTGATATTGATGAGAATTGCTTCCTTTGTTTATGTGGCACCTTTTTTTAATACGGCAAATACCCCGCGTAAGGTGAAAATCGGCTTTGCTTTTTTTGTTTCTGTAATTGCCATGGAACTTTATCCGGATGTGACATATGAGTATACCGGTGTTATTGGATATGCAGGACTTGTTATGAAAGAGGCCATTGTGGGACTGCTGCTGGGCGCCATCTGCAATTTTACCATGCAGATTATTCATTTTGCAGGCCGTTTTATTGATATGGATATCGGATTGTCCATGGCTTCCGTAATGGATCCTACGAATAATACACAGAATGGTATTGTGGGTAGTATTTACTATTATATGGTTCTTCTCATTATGATTTCATCAGGACTTCATAAATATCTGATTTCGGCAATTGTGGAAACATTCCGGCATATTCCTGTGGGTCAGATGACGGTTAACATGTCTTTATATTCCACGGTAATTGACTTTATGAGTCAGTTCCTTGCAATAGGGTTTAGGATTTCTCTTCCAATTTTTGCAAGTATGCTCTTACTGAATGCGGTTCTTGCCATTATGTCTAAGGTAGCACCACACATGAATATGTTTGTTGTCGGAATGCAGCTTAAGATTATTGGAGGACTTTGTGTATTACTGCTTATAATTCATATGCTTCCGGCAGTCAGTAATTATTTATATGATTTGATGAAGGAAATGTTATACAGAGTTGTTCAGGGCATGGTGTGAATACATGAGGATAGGTGCAGATGTATATTGATGAAAAAAAGCTTGTTTTAAAATATAATCTTCAGTTTTTTGCAAAGGATGGACCGGGTGGCGAAAAGACTGAACCGGCAACACAGAAAAAGCTGAGTGATGCACGTAAAGAAGGACAGGTTGCAAAGAGTAAGGAATTGGTCAATGCAGTGTCCTTATTTGTGTTGTTTCTAATCATTAAGTTCTATGCACCGTCCATTGGTACATCTCTGATGCAATGCTTTGAGGATTGTTATAAGCTTTTTTCCATTATAATAGGCGACAGGCGTATTGCACCGAATAATAATCTGCTGATTGCAGCAATCGGGGAAGCAGGACTTGATATTTTATGGATTCTTCTCCCGGTACTTTTGATTACCTGTATTGTTGCATTTCTTTCTAATGCGGTTCAGATAAAATGGAAAGTTACGGCAAAGCCATTGCAGCCAAAACTTAGCAAGATAAGTCCCATGGGAGGGTTTAAAAGGATTTTTTCTGCAAAGCAGGTTATTGAGCTGATAAAAAGCATTGCCATGATAGCTGTTATAGCATATGTTGTCTATGATACGGTAAAAAAGAATTTTGAGGTGCTGTTTACTTTTTATGATATTACCTTAAAACAGGCAATACAACTGACAGGACAGATTATTGTTGATCTTGGAATCAAGATTAGTGCCATTTTTCTGATCATCGGTTTTGCAGATTTGTTCTATCAAAAGTTCAAGTTTAAAGAAGACATGAAGATGACCAAGCAGGAAACCAAGGATGAATATAAGCAGACGGAAGGTGATCCGCAGATCAAAGGGCAAATCCGCCGGAGAATGCAGGAGGCTTCCCGTCGAAGAATGATGCAGGCTCTTCCGGAAGCAGATGTTGTCATTACCAACCCGACACATTTTGCAGTGGCTCTAAA
>JAQXXN010000170.1 GCA_029226085.1 Thermoflexaceae bacterium | reverse complement strand
CTTTAAGGTTTTGTAATCATCCCTGGACAGATGTTTTACCTGCTGTTTTATAGTCAGATACATGCTGTGCTTCCTCCTTTCTTCGAAGATTGAAGATTGAAAACTTAAGTTGTTTACTACATGTATCCATTCTATCAGAACGTATGTTCTTTTGTCAAGTTTTTTCGCATTCATCCCCTACCTGCAGAGGAAGGGGTATTCTGCGCTTATTTTGATAAATGACTGAATCTCCTGAACACAATCTGCTATAATCGCCTGTATATCCGTATAAGTATCCACCGTAATGATTGATTTGGAATGCCATAGCGCAGCGGCTACCGCATTCTGGTTTATATCATTCTTCATCAGAAGCGTTGCGTATGTATGCCTCAGATCATGAAATCTGATGTGCGGAATCCCCACATCTTCCAGAAGCTTTTTGTAATGCGTAAAATGGTAATCTTTGTTTCGCGGCCTTCCGTAGCTGGAACAGCATATATACTCCAGATCCTGGAAACCCCATCGTCCATGCTGCCTTCTGCTCCGGTTTCTCTCATACTTCTTGCGTTCCTCAAGAATCTCCTCAAACACATAATCCGGAATATCCAGTTCGCGATAACTGGATACTGTTTTCAGTTTGATCTCCTGTTTCGTTCTCGTCTACAACAATCGTATGATACTTTGACTTCTTTACTCCTTTTGGCAGTTCCAAACCTTCACAGGGATTCGTCACGTGGTTTCATGACCTCCTCCAGCCAGTAATCCAGTAACTCTTTTAAGCAAACACTTTATTCCTATGGTTTTCTAACTTTTCTCTCATCTCATCTGAAGATGAAAAAATAATATAAACAAGCACTTTCATGTAAAAAAAGGAGTATCAGAAGTACCTATTTCTGTAAAAATCCAAAAAAATTTTTATTTATATTCAAGCATACTAAAAAAGACGCATGAAGATGGTAAACCTCATACGTCCGAATACTTTCTTACATCAATATTATTCATTTTTCATGGTCTGATATAGGTCTCGAAGATCCTATTTCATTATATTTTCACATATCTAATCCAAAATCGAATTCAAATATACTATGTATCCAGAAGACTTTCATCCATCATAGCTTTTATTTCTTCCGAAAGGTTGCCTAGTGTCATATTCTTATCCAGATACAGCAAATCTGTATATCTCTTCTTATCATTAGGTCTTGAAAAAATATGAGTAACGGCATATGCGGTTTTACTTTTTGAAAAGCAGTCTTCATCTCGTAAAGACTCGATCACAAAGCAATCTCCCTTTTCCTTCCCCTGATCGTCCAGTTCCTTATTTAAACAAAGTGTAAAATTAAGGTCAGTTGTTCCGAACTTATATGTTTTTGTCGTTGTTACAATCTCTTCCAACATGAATCCTTCAGTCCCTGCCATCATTGCAATCTGTCCTATATGTTTTACTTTTCGCTTGCACAATGAAAACGGATGCTGTGGTGTGAAAAATATTTGAGAAGCCTGCAACCTCTTCTTTATTGCATAACTATAGAACTGCTTTGCGGAAAGATTTGTAGCAACACCTGTTAAGTGTCTAAAATTTATAGATTTATAAATCACTTCAATATATCTGCCTTCAAATACATATAAAAATCTCTTTCCAACCAAGTATTTCTTGTATAAAGCTGCTGCTTCCTTTATCTCTTGTACAATTTTCTCTCTGTCTTGCTGTTTTCTTCCCATATGTACTTTTCCTTGCTCTTCAACAAAAAAGCGCCGGATAACTTGATATATCATCCAGCGCTCATCTTACTTTATAAGCGGTTTTATGCTGGCCGTCAGCCGTGATGTCCTTCCGAACATCTGTATGTCGCCGGAATAATTAAGTCCCCGGCGCGGACTCACCGTATCTCCCTGGTGTGGGTGCAATGCCCTTCCGAGCATTAATCAGTCTCGGTAATTACCCTGCCCAAGCGCAGTACAGCTTTTACGTGCCGCCACACGAAACCTTTTGGTTTGTTTATATTATATGTTAGATTCCGTAAAATATCAACCATTTTTCAAAAATATTGTGGTTTACCCTCGTTTCTCGCTTCCAGCTCTGCATCCGGATCAAAATCATCCGGCAGATATTTTTTGACTTCATTTCTGATGGCTACCAGTTCCTTAAACGCCTGCATCTTTTCATCTGGTTTCTGAGACGGATAAACAACACTGGTATATGTTTTCTTTGGTATTAGCCGCTGAATCACTTCAATCAGGAAGCCTACATTATCATCGGACATATCCTGAATCATCTGAACAGCCTGTTCCTGTAACATAGTCATATGATACACCGCCTTTCTTCTATCATTTTATGCACATTATCCTTTTCTTTATTTAATTATAACCGCTTTACTGCTGTTTCACAATGAGTATTTTCCTCGTATCAATTTTACCATTTTCTTCGACGAATAACGTTCACCGCCATAACAAATCCATCGTGTTCATTCGCTTCTAATACATCATTCATTATACTTTATATAGTATTATTTTGCATTATACAATCAATATATAGTACACACTTTATCATCAAGATAGTAGGACACAAAATACTCCACTGCATTCTCCGGGAAGAACTCCTTGAATTCTCCGTAGAACTGTGCTGCCAAGGTCTTGTTGTGAGCGATTACGAGTGTCGGTTTATTTAACTGTTCAATCGCCTACGGCTGGTCACCGGTCGGGGTGTATTCTGATACTAATTCCAAATGATCCATGAAATCCTCCTATGAACTATTATTTGTCCTACAATTCCAGTCTCATATAGATCACTTCCTGATAACCTGTTATACGGGAACGGAATCCCTTAGGATTTCTTCCGTATTCTGTAAATCCAGCTTTTTCATACATGGATATGGCTCTCTCATTTTCAGCAACTACGCTAAGTTCCAGCTGTGCATACCCTGCCTGCCTTGCACATTCCATGCAGGCGTCCATGAGTGCCCGTCCAATCCCAAGTCCCCAGAATTCTTTGGCAACGCTAATACCGAATTCAGCCCGATGCCGTACCTTATATTTATTACCTGCTGCTTCAATTCCGGCAGTTCCGGCCACCGTACCGTTAATCACAGCAATGATCTCAATCTCATTTTCACTCTCTGATTTTGCTTTCAGAAACTGACTTTCCTGAATTGCATCAAAGCTGCTCTCATCCGGGTAAGAAAGCAGATAATCGGTTTCTTCATGTGTAAGATTGAAATTATCAAGTACAAGCTGTCCATCACTTTCCGTTCCGTTTCTCAGACAGCATTCCATCCCATTTTTTAATACGAT
>JAQXXN010000169.1 GCA_029226085.1 Thermoflexaceae bacterium | reverse complement strand
TCCATCCATCAGATAGATGTACTCTTCATTTTCATCCAGATTCATGCGCCGAAGCTGCTGCTCGATACCGCTGTAGTTCATGTCCACCACAAGAACACCGGTTTCATTCTGGCCGTTATCATTAAAGGTTACCGCACGGCTTAAGGAAATTACCCAGTAATACCGGTACGGATTATAATCAAAAAGGTTCTGAACGTGAGGTCTTGAAAAATGCAGGTTCTCCACCCGTTCCAAAGCCGTCTGAAACCATATCTGTTCAGTCACATCAAGGCCTTCCTTGCTGGTTGCAACCGGAATTGCCGCTATCAGCTCTCCTTCCTTTGTATAACAGGCAATACTGACAAGACTATCCTTATTTGCCTCATAAAGTACATTCAGTTCCTTGGTAATACTGTCACTGGAGATATCGATATCTTTTATGGCACTATAATAAATGGCATCGGATATCCGCATCATATTCCTTACATATCCCTCTATGCTGTTATTAACCTGACTGACAATGCTTTTTACACTTGTAGTCTTTTCCTCCTCAAGCTTATCCGAAAAAAAACCAATAAGAACCACACTGGAAATTCCGATGCAAAGCACTGCAACCAGGGTGAATGACATGGAAATCACAAGCGTAAGGCTTTTTTTATTATAATATTCAATTAACCGCTTAAAAAATCCGTTAACCCTGTTCTTCATTGTTCCCCACTTTACTGGTTCTGTATTTTGATGGTGATATTCCAAAATGTTTACGGAATACATAGCTAAAATAATTCGGTTCCAGATAACCTACTTTTTCTGCAATCACATAGGTCTTATCATCCGTTGTGTTCAAAAGCTCCACGGCATGCTCCATGCGTACCTGTGTCAGATAGTTTACAAAGCTTTGCCCCGTCTGTTTCTTGAATATCGTAGAAAAATACGCAGCACTAACATTCAGGATGCCGCAAAGCACATCAACTGACAGTTCTATGTCTCCATAGTTTTCTTTTACATACTGCATGGCACGTTCCACAATTAATTTTGCAGAATCCGTCCGTTCCTTACGAATGGAATTTTTCATTGCAATACAGACATTATACAGCCATTCCTTCATGCTTTCTGACGACTCAAGCTCCATCGCCCTTGCATAGATGTCCTTATCCCCTGCAAATATTACCGACATGTCCAGCTTGTACGCATTCACCAGTTTCATGAGTTCCGTGATCAGTTCCATGATGACGACCCTGTATTTTGCAACAGACAGTTTTGCCTGACGGATATTTTCCACAAATTCATCCACAATTCCATTAATTTCCTCTTCCGGCAGCAGCTTAATGCCTCGAATCACATCCTCAATACTTACATCATTCAGATACTCCGTGTCATACGGGTCCGGTTCCAAATCCGTAATACTGATTACATTTGTGTCATTAAACATAACCTTATATGACAATGCTTCCAGAGCCCCCTGATATGAAATCTCCATTTGGGATAATCTGTTACAAACCGGGCCAATACCCGCTGTCACACTGATATTTAGAAAGCGCTCTGCATTCCTGCACATTCTGTCCAGTGTATCCGTATAACGGCTTATGGACATTCCGTTTTCAAACATGGACAGTACCACCAGATTACCCACATACTGAAAGCACCGGAATTTCCACTTATTTTCCGTATAATCCGTATTAATGAATTCTTCTGTCAAAAACTCCTCCACAATTCCTTTAAGCGGTGCCAGATACAGCATTTTATTGCCTGTTGGCACCGAATCAATCCGTATGATGCTGACTGCATAATTATCCGCTGAAAGATTTAACTGACAGTTGTCCAGATACTCTTCGATCTGCGTTTCCGAAAGATTTCCTTCCATCAGGGTTCCAAGAAACTGAACCTGCATGGCAGGAAGGGATTTTAAATATCTCTCCCGAAGCTTTTCCAGATTGCTTTTCTCTGCCATTTCATCATCCAGATTCTTTTTAAGTCTCTCGAAGACTTCTCTTAACTCTGATGAATTAATGGGTTTTAAAATATATTCCTCCGCCTTAATCTTAATTGTTTCCTTGGCATACTCCAGCTCATCAAACCCGGAGAAAATAATAAACCGCGTGTTTTTATACATTTCCTTAACACGTCTTGCCAGTTCAAATCCGTCCATGTAAGGCATCTTGATATCCGTCATGACAACATCCGGTTTAAGTTCTTCCGCCATTTCCAGAGCTTCCTGCCCGTTTCTTGCATAACCGGCGACCTCAAATCCGAGCTCCTTCCAGTCCAGCTTTTTAATTATTGCCTCATATACTTCCTCTTCATCATCTACCAGAAGCACACTATACATTCTCATGCTGCCAATCACCTTTCAAGACCGTTTTCTTTTTATTAATTATAGCATATCATGATATGCTGTTTCAATTTGTATCCATTCCTTTTCCGGTACATAAATAGCGGTCCATGCATTCATTTCTCCTGATATTTTAAGGAGACACCCCTGCACGAACCGCCATGTTTTCTCTTCTCTTATTATTTCTTAGCCAGATACTTTCTTAAATCGAGAGCAACTGCAACGATAATTACAATACCCTGTACGATATACTGCCATGAAGTATTAATTCTTAAGAACTGCATGGAGGACTTCAGGAGTTCGAATACCAGCACACCGATTAAGATACCGGAAATCTTACCGACACCACCGTTAGTCGATACACCACCGATAGTACATTCTGCAATTGCTTCCAGTTCGTAGCTCATTCCGGTATTAACCGTTGCACCACCCGCCTTAGCACCGAGGAAGTAGCCCGCAATACCGAATAATGCAGATGCAAGTATGTAGATACGGATTTTTGTTGCCTTTACATTGATACCAGAAACCTCTGCTGCATTTTCATTTCCACCAATTGCGTACATGTATTTACCATGTCTGGTTTTATTATATAAGAACCACATTGCAAGACCAAAGAATAATGCCACAAAGAACATATAAGGAATCACACCGAACAGCTTGCCGGAAGCAAGATTGGTATAATCTTCACGATAGCTTCCTAAAGGTGCCGCCTTGGTATATACAAGACAGATACCATAAACAATGGTCTGCATGCCCAGCGTTGCAATAAACGGAGGAACCTGCCAGTAAGAAACCACCAGACCATTGACAAGACCAATGACACAGCACACTGCAACAACAATCAAAAGCACCACGAAAAGATTCATGTTACCAAGATTTGGATAGAATTTGCCTGCTGCATCCGGTCTTTGGAGCAGTGTACCGGCAATACATGCCGCAAGACCTACCGTACGTCCTGCCGAAAGATCGTTACCCTTGGTAATAAGACATCCGCTGATACCGAGTGCAATGAGAAAACGACATGCCACATTAATGGAGATATTACTGAAATTATCCCATGACAGGAAATTTGGCTGAACAATACTTACATAAATAACCATCAGCAATACAATCCAGATAAGAACATTTTCTTTTATGATTTTCCAATAATCTATTTTTTTCGTATTCATAAACAAGCCTCCTTAATTAAACTGTGTTGCAAAGTGCATGATATTTTCCTGTGTTGCTTCCTCACCGGAAACCTCACCGGTAATCCTTCCGTTACACATTACAAGAATCCTGTCGGACATACCGATTAATTCTGCCATTTCCGAAGAAATCATGACAATTGCCTTACCCTGTTTTGCAAGCTCTATCATAATCTGATAGATTTCGTATTTGGCACCGACATCAATTCCTCTTGTCGGCTCATCCATGATGAGAATATCCGGATCATTTGCAAGCCATCTTGAAATAATAACCTTCTGCTGATTACCTCCTGAAAGCGACTGAATCAGGGTTTTTGAGCTTGGAGTCTTGATGCTGAGCTTTGCCACATTATCCTGCACCAGTTTTTCAATTTTATTGTTATTTAATACAACACCTGCATCTACATATTTATCAAGGGAAGCTACCGATACATTGTCAGCAATGGATAGTACTCCAAAAATACCTGTTCCACGGCGGTCTTCCGTAATCAGTCCGATACCGTTCTGAATGGCGTCCTTTGGACGCTTTGCCATGAATTTCTGTCCCTTATATATAATCTCACCTTCTGCAATTCCACGGATTCCAAAAAGTGCCTCCATAAGTTCCGTTCTCTGTGCACCCACCAGACCACCAAGTCCCAGGATTTCACCACGTTTTAAGGTAAAACTGCAGTTTTTAAAGGATTTTGGATTCACGCTTGTAAGACCCTTTGCCTCCAGAATCACTTCCCCCGGCGTATTATCTTTCGGTGGGAAAAGATTAGTAAGTTCACGTCCAACCATTTTGGCAATAATCTTATCAATGGTCATTTCCTTTGCCGGCCATGTACCAATGTACTGACCATCCCGCATGATGGAAATGTCATCTGAAATTCGTAATATTTCATCCATCTTATGGGAAATGTAAATAATCGCCACATTCTTTTTTCTCAGGTCTTCTATAATGCGGAATAATGCCTCAACTTCATTATCTGTCAATGAAGACGTCGGCTCATCCATGATAACAACCTTGGCATTCATAGAAACCGCTTTTGCTATTTCAACCGACTGCATCTGGGAAATCGATAACGTCCCCAGCTTTGCCTTCGGATCATATTCCATTCTTACTTCTTTTAAGAGGCGCTCTGCCTCTTCATACATTCTTTTATGATCAATTACCTGTAACGGCCCGTATTTTTTCGTCGGATACCGTCCACAGAAAATATTTTCCGCTATACTTCGTTCGGGAATTGGCTGTAATTCCTGATGAACCATCGCAATTCCTTTATGTAATGCATCATCTGCATTGATAATCGTTACCTTTTCGCCTTCCAGATAAATCTCTCCGGCATCCATTTTATAAATTCCAAAAAGACATTTCATTAATGTCGATTTACCGGCACCATTTTCGCCCATTAACGCATGCACTGTTCCCGGCCGAACCTTCAGTGATACATTATCAAGTGCCTTAACACCCGGAAAGCTCTTGGAAATTCCACGCAGCTCTAATACATAATCGCCCATATTAACCTCCTTTGCGCCACACGTCAGCCTAATTAGAATGAAAACTTGGGTGTGCCCATACACACCCAAGTTCTATTATTCCAGTTTCTTACTTCAAAAGGTCTAAGATTGACTGTGCATTTTCCTTTGTTACCTTGATGTAATCTACACCGATTAAGGTATCAAGTGATTCACCGGCTGCAAACTTCACTGCTGCATCACCAGCTGCATGTGACTGTCCAATATGGTCATTGAATACCGTACCTGTCATGGAACCGTCAATTACCTTCTCCAATGCTTCTGTAAGAGCGTCTACACCAAGAAGATAAATATCCTTGCCAACCGTTCTGTTTGCTGCTGCGATTGCCTGTGCTGCGCCAAGTGCCATTGCATCATTGTTACAGAATACCACATCAATGTCATTACCAAAATTGGTTAAAGCATTTGCAACAATTTCCTGTCCTCTTGTCTGGTCCCAGTCACCTCTCTGGATATCAAGACATTCTACCTTAACACCGGCATCGGTAAGAGCCTTAATAGAGAATTCTGTTCTGTACTGTGCATCTACGTTTTCCGGATCACCCTGTACCATTACATACTTTACAGTTCCATCGCCGTTTACGTCTCCCTTATCTGCTAAGGAAAGAACGATTTCACCCTGGAATGTACCGGACTGTCTAGCATCAGCACCTACATATGTAGCCTTTATTCCATTGTCTACCCATCTCTGCTTTTCTGTGTCATCCGGCTCTCTGTTAATGTAAACCACCGGAATACCGGCTGCATGACATTTGTCTGTAATCTGTGTTGCAGCAGAAGACTGTACAAGATTGATAATCAGAACATCCACACCCTGTGTGATGAAGTTTTCAATCTGATTTGTCTGCTCAACCTGGTCATTCTTACCATCCATTACAGTTACTGTATGGCCCATTCCCTTAAGATAAGCCTCCAGTTCCGTTCTGTACAGAGTCATGAAGTTATCGGAGTAATTGTAAATACAAATACCAATGTTCAGCCCATCTCCTGAACTTCCTCCCTGATTAGATGCCGGCTTACTGCCGCATCCTGCCAGCATTGTCAGTGCCATTGCCGCTACCAGCACGAGTGCCATAAATTTTCTCTTCATAAAAAATACCTCCATTTATAATATTTCTTAACCGGTTCGTTCTTACATGTTAAGTATATCATCCAGGAGGTCAAAAAAATCTATAAAATTCTTTTCACTTCTATAAAAAATCTTAGATTTTTTATGCAATTTTTCTATTTTAGGAAATATATCAAATATTTTTTTATATATTTTGTACAGCCAGAGTCATTAGTGCGAATACAATTTACACTTTATTCCTCTTTGCCATCCTTATTTTGATTTTCAAGATACTGCCCTGTAAGAAGCGCATATGCACTTATAAGAATTCCACCAGCAGAAAGAAGAGAAAAAAATCCCATTACAACATAAGCCGCAATCCGTTCTGCCTGTCCGAGTTCAGAAAGTCCCCCGGCACATTTTATAATAATATAGATGAAATATATTGCTACAAACAGTAAAAAAATGTATTTACTTCTTGGAATTTTCCAGAGTGCCTGCTTTAATTTCTCCATGTGGTATTCCTCCTGTTAGTTTTGTCATTTCTCGCATTTTTTTAAATTGATTGTATCATCCCCACAGGATTTTCGCAATTACCAATGACAGACAATCTTTTTTTAAGTTGACCGCCAATCTTTCTTCATGATAAAGTAAAGATAAATCAAAACATTTTATTCAGGGAGGGATTCCATGGGATATTTAGCTTCTGAAAAACGATATGATACCATGATTTATAACCGGTGTGGAAAAAGCGGTCTAAAACTGCCTTGCGTTTCCTTAGGACTCTGGCACAATTTTGGCAACAACAGCAGCTTTGAAAATATGAAGGAAATGTGCCATACTGCCTTTGACCTTGGCATCACGCATTTTGACCTTGCCAATAATTATGGCCCGGAAAGCGGACGTGCCGAAAAGAACTTTGCCCGGATTCTGAAGGAAGATTTTGCACCATACCGCGACGAAATGATTATCAGCACCAAGGCCGGGTACTACGGCTGGGATGGCCCTTATGGAGACTGGGGCAGCCGCAAGTACCTTCTTGCAAGCCTCGACCGCAGCTTAAGAAATCTTGAACTGGACTATGTGGACATATTTTATCATCACCGCATGGATCCGGAGACTCCTCTTGAAGAGACCATGGGAGCCCTCGCACAGGCCGTGTATTCCGGGAAGGCTATCTATGCCGGACTTTCCAATTATAACGGCGAAACCCTGCTTCGTGCCTGTAAAATACTGGATGAGTTAAAAGTTCCTTTTGTCATTAACCAGAACCGTTATTCCATCTTCGACCGTACCATTGAACAGAATGGATTAAAAGAAGCTGCAAAGCAGTCCGGCAAGGGAATTATCTGCTTTAGCCCGCTGGCACAGGGACTTCTTTCTGATAAGTATCTAAACGGCATTCCAAAAGACAGCCGAATTGCAACGGATAACCGTTTTCTAAAAGAATCTGCCCTTACGCCGGAAAAACTTCAAATGATACGAAAACTAAACGAACTGGCTATAAGCCGCGGACAAACCCTTTCCCAGATGGCACTGTCCTGGGTACTAAAAGATGAGGTCATTACCAGTGTCTTAATCGGTGCCTCAAAACCATCCCAGATTATTGAAAATGCGGCCATTATAAATCATGCGGCATTTACCGAAGCTGAGCTTGCGGAAATTGATGAAATCTGTGGTCTGTAAATAACATGTGCAGCTGCAAAATGAAATTCATTGCAGCTGCACTTCACACAAACATTTACCGTATCAAAATTCCAAACTATCCGCATTAAGCAAAAAATATTTCATACCCATAATTACAAATCCTTCATCATTTCTCCACGGCTTTTTCGTTCCATTTACTATAACAATCTTCTTGAATGAATCCGGAATATTTCTTAATGAATTAAGCTCCTGAGTCTGCTTTTCCTCAGAAGTCATATCATAAGCCACCTGAATGTAATATCTCTGACTGCCCCGGTTTGCTACAAAATCAACCTCTAACTGCTTATGAGCTCTCTTTCCTTCACTATTTTTTGCAAATACATCCACAATACCAACGTCCACATTGTAACCACGCACAAGCAATTCGTTATAGACAATGTTCTCCATAATATGAGTGGATTCCTGCTGTCTGAAGTTCAATCTGGCATTTCTAAGTCCCACATCCGTAAAATAGTATTTCAGATTTGCACCTACATATTTTCTACCCTTAATATCATATCGGTCAGCTTTAGAAATCAAAAAGCTTTGTGCTAAATAATCAATATGGTTTGAAATGGTTTTATTACTATAATTGATACCCCGTTCACTTTTAAAAGTATTCGATATTTTAGTTGGATTTGTAGGGGATCCTATGGCAGAGGCAAGAATATCCACTAAAGTTCCAATCTCATCAACATTCTGAATCTTATTTCGCTCTACCACATCCTTGATATAAACATCTGTAAAAATATTCTTTAAATATTCTGCTTTCTGTCTTTCCGTAGAAAACTGTGCCACCTGTGGGAGCCCGCCATATGTCATATACTCATTCCATGCATCATCATAATCTCCACCACAGGCATTATAGAACTCAGCAAAAGATAATGGATAGATTCTGACTTCATCTCCTCTGCCTCTAAATTCAGTTACAATGTCGCTTGATAAAAATTTAGAGTTACTGCCGGTCACATATACATCAATGTTGCTTATACGAAGCAGACTGTTCAGAACTTCTTCAAATCGTGGCATAAACTGTACTTCATCCAAAAGCAAATAATACTTCTGTTCATCCTTCATTGCGTCTTTGATATGCTGATAACACTTCTTCGGATCTCTCAGCTCCTCATTTTCAATACCATCCAATGCAATTTCAATGATGTGTTCACTATCCACACCATTCTCCAATAAATACTTCTTAAACAACACAAATAACAGGAAGGATTTCCCACATCTCCTGATTCCTGTAATAATCTTAATCATTCCATTATCTTTTCTTATCTTTAACTGTTCAAGGTACACATCTCGTTTAATTTCCACAATATCGCTCCTTGTTTTTGTGCATTGCACAAATTTTAGTAATGTTATTCTACTACTAAATCAATTTTGCTTCAATAGTTATTACTATTTTTTGTGCATATGCACCTTTTTATGTAATAATTAAACGAAATATATAAAAAGGATAGCCCAGCTACCCTGTCACGCATTTACCTTTTTCATAGTAATATACTAATCTTTCTAAATAATATTCCAAGTATGTATTACACTTATCATACATTGTGAATAACAGATTCTTAACAATAGCAGTATGATTTTCCGCACCGAAAACCAGCATTACAAACCTCCTCCAGCTATCTCAATAATTGCTAATAAGAATGCAAATACACAAACAGCTGATAATAATACAATTTCAACCACACTCTCAACTGATTTTTCTTCAGTCCAATACATCTTATTATTTTTTTCAACATAAAGCAACGATATTACTTCATCGTTTTTACATTTCAAGATGTTTTTATCCGTTGTAATGATCTTTCTTTTATTAACTATATCATTTATTACATATTCAACTTCCACGATATATCTGGTTGGAGTTCCCATTAATGAAGTATCGCTTATCTTTTTGCCCAAAATCAGCTTACTCTCATTCTTCTTTAACTTATCGTTCTTTTTAATAAAGTAAATTCCTGCAATTGATAATCCACCAACAGCCAGAAAAAACGCACATAAAATCACATTCATTCCTCTTACAATTCTCCTTTCATATCTCCTACATTACTTTTCCACAATAAATTCAAGTTCATACGCTTGTATAAGTACTACTCACTATAAAATAGCTGCTTTGGACTCTTTGGCTTCTCAGGATTAGTCATTTTAATTTTTCCACTTTCCACCAACGGCATAACATGCGTCTGAATAGCGTAAGTAACAGAAGATAATCCCA
>JAQXXN010000168.1 GCA_029226085.1 Thermoflexaceae bacterium | reverse complement strand
TTTATTGATGATGCTCTCATGGATATGGGAAAAGGCTCTGCAAGCAGTGTGGGAACCGGAGGAATGTCTGCAAAGCTTGAGGCTGCAAGAATAGCTGCTGATTCGGGGGCAGACATGATTATTACCAATGGAGAAGATATTACAAATATCGAAAAAATCATGGCAGGGGAGAAAATCGGTACATTGTTTCTTGCCCATAAGGATCCAAAATTTGATTTGATGGAGAGTTTATAGTTGGATTTCAATGTTACAGGAGGGTATCATGATAGACCAGAAGACCATTGAGAGAATCAATGAATTATACAGAAAATCTCAGGCAGAGGGGCTGACGAAAGAGGAACTTGCAGAACAGTCCAGGCTTCGCTGGGATTACATCAATGCCATTAAGGCAAATCTTAGAAGCAATCTGGAAACCATTAAAATACAACAACCGGATGGAACATTAATTGATGTGAAGAAAAGACATGATGAAAAATATGGAAAACAAAATGATGCAAACTGATAAAAAAACTGTCCGGAAACTGGTCAGGGACCAGAAAAGACAGCTGACCCAGGCACAGATTAATGAGCGGACAGAAAAAATTCTTAATCTCCTTTATAAATTGGAATTTTATGAAAATGCAGGAAGGATTTATCTGTATGTCAATTATAATCAGGAAGTGAATACTTCTATTCTGATTGACGAAGGCTTAAAGGAAGGAAAAGAAATATTTGTACCGCGGGTTGACGGCGAAGAAATGGAGTTTTACCGGATTTTCTCAAGGGAGGATCTGGAAAGCGGTGCTTATGGGATTCTTGAGCCTAAGAAAGAGTGCATGGCGGATAAATGGCATTCCGGTCTCATGATTCTTCCGGGACTTGCATTTGATAAAAAGCATCACCGGATTGGTTATGGCGGAGGCTTTTATGACCGGTATCTTGAAAAATATCCGGATTTTTATAAAGCAGCATTATGTTATGATTTTCAGGTATTCGAGGAAATCATGACGGAAGAACTTGATATTCCGGTGGATATGGTAATATCAGAATCCGGGTGGTTCTGACGGGAATACGTTGTGACGGAAAATGGATTGCAACAATACATGAAGTTTTAATGGGAAAGGAATCAGATATGGAAGATTTGAAGGAAATAGGGAAGAAGGCAAAAAAAGCGGCTTCTCTTTTGGGAAAACTTGGTGTTAATGATAAAAATAATGCTCTGCTCTGCGTGGCGGATGCACTTACGGCCAATGCCGGACGGATTCTTACGGCCAATGCCATGGATACGGAAAATGCGGTTCAGAATCACATGAACCCGGGATTGATTGACCGTTTAAGACTGGATGAAAAGAGAATCGGCCAGATGGCGGAAGGAATCCGTCAGGTTGTCAAACTGGAAGATCCGGTGGGAGAAGTGTTATCCATGAAAAAACGTCCAAACGGACTTTTAATCGGTGTAAAGAGAGTTCCTCTCGGGGTGATTGGAATCATTTATGAATCCAGACCGAATGTAACGGCAGATGCATTTGCCCTTTGCTTTAAGACGGGAAATGCTGTTATTTTAAGAGGTGGCTCGGATGCCATTCATTCCAATCAGGAAATTGTAAAGGTAATTAATGAGGCTTTGGCGGGCTGTGGTATTGATTATGCTGCATTACAGCTGATTACGGATACGAACCGGGAAATTGTAAAAGAACTTTTACGAATGAATGAATATGTGGATGTGATTATTCCAAGAGGCGGCGCAGGTCTTATTAAAATGGTTGTGGAAAACAGCACGGTTCCGGTAATTGAGACGGGAACCGGAAACTGTCATGTCTTTGTGGATGAATCGGCAGATTTTGACATGGCACTTGATATTATTGAAAATGCCAAGACACAGCGGATTGGCGTATGTAATGCCTGTGAATCCCTGGTGGTACATAAGAATATTGCCAAGGAATTTATCCCACTGCTGGTAGACCGGTTAAAGCAGAAGAATGTGGAAATCCGCGGGGATGAAATGGCGCAGGAAATTTCCGGGGCAGTCATGCCGGCAGTAGAGGAAGACTGGGGAAAGGAATATCTGGATTATATTCTTTCCTGCCGTATTGTCGATACCATTGACGAAGCAATCGCCCATATCAACCGATACAATACCGGACATTCTGAGGCAATCATTACAAAGGATTACAATAATGCCCAGAAGTTTTTGGATGAAATTGATGCGGCATGTGTTTATGTCAATGCGTCCACGAGATTTACGGACGGATTTGAATTCGGGTTTGGTGCGGAAATCGGCATCAGTACCCAAAAGCTTCATGCAAGAGGACCGATGGGGCTTAAGGAACTGACAACAACAAAGTATATTATTTATGGAAACGGACAGATTCGGGAGTAATTTGAGAGAATGATGGAAAATAAAGAAAAGAATCTTTCTGCATTGGAGACGGAAAAGCAGTATGAATATATTCAAAAATGCAGGGAATATGTACAGCAAAAAGAAAAAGAACTGGGAAGAACATTAAAGGCATGTGTTAATACCTTTGGTTGCCAGATGAATGCCAGGGATTCTGAAAAGCTGGTTGGAATTCTGGAACAGATCGGATATGAAATTACGGAGAATGAAGATTGTGACTTTGTAATCTTTAATACCTGTACTGTCCGCGAGAATGCCAATACCAGGGTATACGGAAGACTTGGACAGTTAAAGAATTATAAGAAAAAGAATCCACATATGATGATTGCACTCTGTGGCTGTATGATGCAGGAACCACATGTGGTGGAAAAGATAAAGAATACCTATCGTCATGTGGACTTGATTTTTGGTACACATAATATTTATAAATTTGCTGAGCTTATTTATAACTGTCTTAATTCGGACAGGATGATTATTGATATCTGGAAAGATACGGACAAAATTGTGGAGGATCTTCCGAGTGAACGCAAATATTCCTTTAAATCCGGCGTAAATATTATGTTTGGCTGCAATAATTTCTGCAGTTACTGTATTGTACCTTATGTAAGAGGCAGGGAGAGAAGCAGAAATCCCAAGGATATCATTCGTGAAATTGAGACACTTGTGGCAGACGGAGTAAGGGAAGTCATGCTTTTGGGACAGAATGTCAATTCCTATGGAAAGAATCTGGAACAACCGGTAACGTTTGCCGAACTTCTTTCAGAGGTGGAAAAGATTGAAGGGCTGGAAAGAATTCGTTTCATGACCCCGCATCCGAAGGATTTGTCGGATGAATTAATTGATGTCATGAGCAGATCTGAAAAAATCTGTCATCATATCCATCTTCCGTTACAGTCAGGAAGTACAGAAATTCTAAAAAAGATGAACCGAAGGTATACAAAGGAGCAGTATCTTTCCCTGGTGGAACGGATTCGCGAGAAGATTCCGGATGTATCGCTGACAACCGACATTATTGTGGGATTTCCGGGAGAAACGGAAGAGGATTTTCTGGATACCATGGATGTTGTTAGAAAAGCACGGTATGACAGTGCATATACATTTATTTATTCCAAGCGGACCGGTACACCTGCAGCGGTCATGGAAAATCAGATACCGGAAGAGGTTGTGAAAGAGCGGTTTGACCGTCTTTTAAAGGAAATTCAGCAGATTTCGGCTGAAATGACCCGGAAAAATGTGAACAAGACCATGAAGGTGCTTGTGGAGTCGTTAAATGAACAGGATGAATCCCTGGTAACGGGCAGACTTTCCAATAATCTTTTGGTTCATTTTAAGGCAGATGTGTCATTAATAGGACAAATCGTGGATGTATATCTAAAGGAAGCAAAAGGATTTTACTATATAGGAGAAAGGGTATAAGAAAATGATAGGTATTTTCGGCTTAAGATTTTCAAATCTTGAAGCACTAAAGAGTCTTAACAAAAACCAGTTGATAAAGGATATTATATCCGGCATTATTGTTGCAGTCATTGCACTGCCGCTTTCCATTGCATTTGCAATTGGTGCCGGCGTTTCTGCGGAAAAAGGAATCTATTCCGCAATTATTTCCAGTCTGATATGTGGTATTTTAGGAGGAAGCCGTGTACAGATTTCCGGTCCTACCGGTGCATTTATTGTCATTACACAGTCGGTTATCCTGAATTACGGAATGGAAGGGCTTGCCGTTTCCATGATGATTGCGGGAATCATTCTGATGCTTATGGGAATTTTCCGCATGGGGAAACTGATTAAATTCATTCCGTCACCGATTACCACGGGATTTACAGCAGGTATCGGCGTTACAATTTTTACTCTGGAAATAAAGGATTTTCTTGGTCTGGAAATTGCATCCATGCCGACAAAATTTGTTGATAAATGGCATGTTTACCTTGACCACTTATCGGAAATAAATTATCAGGCAGTCCTTTTAGGAATTGTCTGTATTATCATTCTTGTTCTCTGGCCAAGGATTAATAAGACCATACCAAATTCCTTTGTAGCAATTATTGTGGGAACTCTTCTTTCACAGGGACTGCATCTGGATGTAAGGCTGCTTGGTGAAATTCCTAAATCCATAGGCATGCCGCATATTCCGGAAATGGGCATTCAGATGATTATTGATTTGATGCAGCCAGGTCTTACCATTGCGATTCTGATTGCAATGCAGGCATTGTTATCCGCTGTGGTAACCGATGGAATCATTAGCAGCAAAACCTGTTCCAATACGGAATTATTTGCACAGGGTATTGCTAATGGAGTACTTGGCCTTTTTGGGTGTATTCCTGCGACCGGTGGTGTGGCAAGAGGAATTGCCAGTGCAAAAAACGGTGCAAGAACGCCGGTTGCGGCAATTGTACATTCCGTTATGCTGTTTGTGTTTTTAATTTTACTGATGCCGCTTATTAAGCTGGTTCCGCTGTGTGTTCTTGCTGCCATCCTGATTGTGGTGTCTTATAATATGTTTAACGTAAAAGCAATGTTTGCTTACCGCAAGGCACCAAAGAGTGATTTGGCGGTTCTGGTCTGTGCCTGTGTTCTTACGTTTGCTTTTGACCTTGTTTTTGCAATTGAAGTAGGCATGGTATTATCCTGCGCATTATTCATGAAGCGTATGTCTGATGTAACACAAGTGGAAAGCTGGAAATACATTACGGACATGGATTATGAAAAGGATGATGAACCGGAATTAAAGGATGTGCCAAAGGGGGTTCTGGTATATGAAATCAGTGGCCCATTATTCTTTGCAGCAACAGATAAGATGATATATATCCAGAACAGCATCCGGGAAGATACGAAAGTAATTATCCTAAGAATGAGAAGTGTTCCTGCCATTGATGCAACGGCATTGAATTCTCTTTGTGACATGCAGTCCATGTTAAGAAAACGTGGAATTACATTGATTTTCTCCCATGTTAACCAGCAGCCGAAAATGGCTTTTGATAAACATGGATTTACTCAGGTTGTTGGGGAGGAAAATTTCTGCACCAACATAGACCAGGCTCTGATTCGGGCTGAACAAATAACGGAAGGTGAATAAAAATGGCTGATTTGACACCAATGATGCAGCATTACATGGAAACAAAGGAAAGCTATAAGGATTGTATTCTGTTTTACCGTCTGGGTGACTTTTATGAAATGTTTTTTGAGGATGCCATAACGGCTTCCAGGGAACTGGAAATTACCCTGACTGGAAAAAGCTGCGGACTGGATGAGCGGGCTCCGATGTGCGGTATTCCTTATCATGCGGCAGAATCCTATATCAATAAGCTGGTATCCAGGGGATATAAGGTTGCCATCTGTGAGCAGATGGAAGATCCCAAACTTGCCAAGGGAATCGTTAAGAGAGAAGTAATCCGTATCGTCACACCGGGAACCAATCTTAATATGCAGGCGTTGGATGAATCGCGTAATAATTATCTGATGAGTATTGTATATGTGGGCGATAACATCGGTATTTCCATTGCGGATGTATCAACCGGTGATTATTATGTGACGGAGGTGGAATCCGGCAGGGTTCTTCTGGACGAGATTAATAAATTTGCTCCGGCGGAAATCATTTGCAACGAATCCTTTTACATGAGTGGAGTGGAAATTGATGATCTGGTCCATCGGATGAACATTTCTGTATCCGCACTGGATGCGTGGTACTTTGACGAGGATTTATGCATCCGGACCCTGCTTGAGCATTTCCATCTTAAGAGCATAGACGGGCTGGGACTTAAGGATTATCCTACAGGAGTTGTGGCCGCCGGTGCTTTATTACAGTATCTCATTGAAACACAGAAGAATTCTCTGGCACATATTACGAGGCTGGTTCCGTATTCCACGGGAAAATTCATGATAATTGACAGTTCCTCCCGAAGAAATCTGGAACTGGTGGAAACGCTTCGTGAAAAGCAGAAGAGAGGCTCTCTTCTCTGGGTTCTGGATAAGACTAAAACGGCAATGGGCGCAAGAAGACTTCGCAATATTATTGAGCAGCCATTGATTGAAAAAAGTGAAATTATAAGCCGGCAGGATGCCGTAGAACAGCTGAAGGACAACGTCATTGTACGGGAAGAACTGAGGGAATATCTGAATCCGGTGTATGATTTTGAACGTATCATGAGTAAGATTACCTGTAAATCTGTTAATCCCAGAGATTTGATTGCATTACGTAATTCCCTGGAAATGCTTCCACACATTAAGACGATTCTTGCGGATTTTAATATAGGCTTGTTGCATGATATTGATGAACGGCTGGATGATTTAAAAGATATCTACACGCTGATTCATGATTCCATTGATGAGGAAGCTCCCATTACCATTCGGGAAGGAGGACTAATTAAGGATGGGTTTCATGAGGAAATAGACCGTCTGCGTCATGCCAAAACAGAAGGTAAGCAATGGCTTATGGATTTTGAAATGCAGGAAAAGGAAAAAACCGGCATTAAGAATCTGAGGGTAAAGTATAACAAGGTATTCGGATATACCATTGAAGTTACGAATTCCTATGCCGGCATGGTTCCTGAGGAATATATCCGGAAGCAGACATTAAGCAACATGGAACGCTATACCACGCCGAAGTTAAAAGAACTCGAAGATGTGATTCTTGGGGCAGAAGATAAGCTTTATATACTGGAATATGATGTATTCTGTGATATCCGTGAAAAGATTGCCGCACAGGTAGTCCGTATCCAGAATACTGCCAAGGCGATAGCGGATCTGGATGTATTCTGTTCCCTTGCACTGGTGGCAGAACAGAATAATTATGTCCGTCCGTCCATTAATGAAAAAGGGGTTATTGATGTAAAGGCAGGACGGCATCCGGTTGTGGAAAAAATGATTCCTAATGATATGTTTGTGGCAAATGACATTTTGCTGGATAATAATAATAACCGGGTGTCCATCATTACCGGACCAAACATGGCAGGTAAATCCACCTATATGCGCCAGACGGCACTGATTGTATTAATGGCGCAAATCGGTTCCTTTGTTCCTGCAGTCTCTGCAAATATCGGAATTGTTGACCGTATTTTTACGAGAGTGGGAGCTTCGGATGATCTTGCTTCCGGTCAGAGTACCTTTATGGTGGAAATGACAGAGGTTGCCAATATTTTAAGAAATGCGACCAGTAATTCACTGCTGATTCTGGATGAAATCGGGCGGGGTACGTCCACCTTTGACGGACTGAGCATTGCATGGGCGGTAGTAGAACATATATCCAATCCAAGGCTTTTGGGGGCAAAGACATTATTTGCAACCCATTATCATGAGCTTACGGAACTGGAAGGCACCATAAGCGGCGTGAATAACTACTGTATTGCCGTAAAGGAACAGGGAGATGACATTGTATTCTTACGAAAGATTATCAAGGGTGGTGCGGATAAGAGCTATGGAATTCAGGTTGCAAAACTTGCCGGTGTTCCGGATTCGGTCATTGCAAGAGCAAAAGAACTTGTGGAGGAATTAAGTGATGCGGATATTTCTCAGAGAGCAAGAGACATTGCAGCCGCATTCGGACAACAGCAGGTCAGGAAAAAATCAAAGAAACTGGATGAGGTTGATTTGGAACAAATGTCCTTATTTGATGTGGTAAAGGATGATGATATCTTAGAGGAATTAAAAAATATTGATCTGAGCAATATTACACCGATTGATGCACTGAACACGTTATATGGTTTACAGAATAAAATTAAGAACAGATGGCAGGGATAGAATAGATGGCAATAAAAGTTTTAGACCAGTTTACAATCAATAAAATAGCTGCAGGTGAGGTGATCGAGCGGCCGGCATCCGTTGTTAAGGAGCTGGTGGAAAATGCCATTGATGCAAAGGCGACAGCTATTACCATTGAAATTAAGGATGGCGGAATTTCTTTCATCCGTATTACGGATAACGGCTCCGGCTTTGAAAAAGAAGATATTCCGGTGGCATTTCTCAGGCATTCTACCAGTAAGATTAAATCCGTTGAGGATCTGCTTACAGTTTCCTCACTTGGTTTTCGTGGCGAGGCATTATCCAGTATTTCTGCCGTGGCACAGGTGGAGCTGATTACAAAGACCCATGACAGTCTCATGGGAACACGTTACATCATTGAAGGCGGCAGTGAAAAGGAAACAGAAGCCGTGGGATGTCCTGACGGGACCACATTTATCATAAGAAACCTGTTTTTTAATACGCCTGCAAGAAGAAAATTTTTAAAATCGCCCATAACAGAAGGCGGTTATATTGCAGAACTGGTTGAAAAGCTTGCCATGTCCCATCCGGATGTCTCGTTCCGTTTTATTCAGAATAACCAGAATAAGATTCATACGTCCGGCAACGGTAACATGAAAGACATTATCTATCATGTATATGGCAGGGATATTGCCTTAAATGTGCTTCCTATTTCATATGAAGGGGAACATTTGTCCATTTCCGGATTTGTGGGAAAACCGGTGGTAAACCGTGGCAACCGTAATTTTGAAAATTATTACATCAACGGAAGATTTATTAAAAGCAATATCATTAACAAAGCCATTGAAGAGGCATACAAGCCCTTCATGATGCAACATAAATATCCGTTTACGGCAATTCATTTTACCATAGATTCTTCGCTGATTGATGTGAATGTGCATCCGACCAAGATGGAGCTTCGTTTTTCCAACGGGGAAGAAATGTATCAGACCGTTCTTAGGGAGGTAACCGGAGCACTTACCCATAAGGAATTCATACCGGATGTTTCGTTGGAAAAAAGAAATGAAAAGGCAGATAAACCTGCTGTTGAAAAGCATATTCCAGAGCCTTTTGAGAAAAAGAGAATGGAAATGATAAGGGAAAACATGCCGTATCAGGCGGCTGTTTTGCCAAAGGAAGAGGCGGCACGGCATGTAACGCCGGAAAAGAAAGAAGAAACGGTACGGCATGTAGCACCGGAAAAAACAGAAGAAAAAATATCCGAAAATACGGTAGTGGAGCCGGTTCATATTACTGAATCAAAGCAGCTGACCATGTTTCAGGAAAAGCTTCTGGATGAAAAGAATGTCATCCGGCATAAAATCATCGGGCAGGTTTTTGATACCTACTGGATTGTTGAATTTGAGGATAAGATGTATCTGATTGACCAGCATGCTGCCCATGAAAAGGTTCTGTATGAGCGGATCATGGCAAAATATAAGGACAACCGTGCGGATTCCCAGAATCTCATGCCGCCTGTTGTAGTTACGTTAAGTGTTAATGACGTTACCACACTGAATGATAATATGGAGTATTTCAGGAGCATGGGATATGAAATTGAGCCGTTTGGAGGAAAGGATTATGCAATCACGGCAGTTCCGCTGGAACTGTACGGTCTCAATGAAAAAGATGTATTCATGGAAATACTGGATGAGCTGTCCGAAGGAAATTACCGGACAATTTCTTCCATTACGGACCGTATGGCTACCATCGCATGTAAGGCGGCAGTAAAAGGAAATAACCGCATTTCCACAGAAGAAGCGAAAGAACTGATTCATGAGCTTCTTGCACTTGAAAATCCATATAATTGTCCGCATGGAAGACCAACCATTATCTCCATGAGTAAATATGAACTGGAAAAGAAATTTAAGAGAATTGTATAGAAAATGATGAATAAACAACCTTTAATAATTATTACCGGTCCAACGGCGGTTGGCAAAACAGAAAATTCCATAAAAATAGCGAAAGCCGTAAACGGTGAAATCATCAGTGCGGATTCCATGCAGGTCTACCGGCACATGGATATCGGAACTGCCAAAATCACCCAAGAGGAGATGGACGGCGTGCCGCATCATCTTATCGACTGTCTGGAACCTGTGGAGGATTTTAATATTTTCCGTTTTAAACAGATGGCAGATGCAGCAATCAGGGATATTGCCGGACGAGGAAGAATGCCGGTTATTGTCGGCGGTACAGGGTTTTATATTCAGGCGGTCTTAAAGGGCGTGGAATTTGCCGATGAGGAAGCGGATGGCAGTATTCGAAAAGAATTACAGGATATGGCAGCTCTTAAGGGCAATGAATATGTACATGAAATGCTTAGGAAAATTGATCCGGAATCGGCAGATGCCATTCATGCCAACAATCTGAAGCGTGTAATCCGTGCCATTGAATATTACCGTCTGACCGGAGAGAAGATTTCTGTTCACAATGCACGGGAATCGGAAAAGGAATCTCTGTATGATTCGTTATATTTTGTAATAAATAATGACCGTGAAATCCTGTATCAGAGAATTGAGGAACGTATTGACCGAATGCTTTCGGACGGTCTTGTAAAAGAGGTAGAAAAGCTGAAAGAGATGGGCTGTACAAAGGACATGGTATCCATGAAAGGTTTGGGATATAAAGAGATTTTGTCATACCTGAATGGAGAAATATCATATGATGAGGCAGTTTATATCTTAAAACGGGATACCAGACATTTTGCCAAACGGCAGATTACATGGTTTAAGCGGGAAAAGGATGTTATCTGGATGAATTATCCGGACTATCATCAGGATAAACAGGAAATGCTTCAAGCAATGCTTAAAAAGATTGGAGAACATTATGGAATTAAGTACGATGTATAAGGAACTGGGAATCAGTGATAAGGTATATGAACTTGGAGAAGAAATCATAAAGGAATTAAAGGAACGGTTTGATAAAATTGATGAAATAGCAGAATATAATCAGATGAAGGTAATCCGTGCAATGCAGGAGAACGGCTTAAGTGAAGCACATTTTGGTGCAACTACGGGATATGGCTACAATGACATGGGACGCGATGCACTGGAAGCAATCTATGCTTCTGTTTTTCATACGGAGGATGCACTGGTACGCCCACAGATTATGTGCGGAACCCATGCATTAAATATTGCATTATCGGCAAATCTCCGTCCGGGAGATGAAATTTTGTCACCGGTGGGGAAACCATATGATACCATGGATGAAATCATTGGAATCCGGGAATCAAAGGGAAGCCTTAAGGAATTTGGTATTTCCTACCGGCAGGTGGATTTAAAGGAAGACGGCGCCTTTGATTTTGACGGTATCCGGGCTGCCATCAATGAGAAAACAAAGCTTGTGACCATACAGCGTTCCAAGGGCTATGCAAAACGCCCAACATTGTCGGTTGAACGGATTGGCGAACTGATTACGTTTGTGAAATCCATAAAGCCTTCTGTTATCTGCATGGTAGATAACTGTTATGGGGAATTTGTTGAGACGGTGGAACCGTCGGATGTTGGGGCTGACCTTGTGGTCGGTTCCCTCATAAAAAATCCCGGTGGCGGACTGGCTCCCGTGGGCGGATACATTGCCGGGAAAAAGGAATATGTGGAAATGGCGGCTTACCGTTTATCCTCACCGGGTCTTGGAAAGGAAGTGGGGGCAACATTGGGCTTAAACCAGTCCTTCATCCAGGGACTTTTCCTTGCCCCGACCGTAACGGCTGGAGCACTTAAGGGAGCAATTTTTGCTGCAAATGTATATGAGCGGTTAGGATTTTCAGTTATCCCGAATTCCACGGAAAGCCGTCATGATATTATTCAGTCCGTAGAACTTGGCACGCCGGAGGGAGTCATTGCTTTCTGCAAGGGAATCCAGGCGGCAGCACCGGTAGACAGCTTTGTAACTCCGGAACCATGGGATATGCCGGGATATGATGCTCCGGTTATCATGGCAGCTGGTGCCTTTGTGCAGGGTTCATCCATTGAATTAAGCGCCGATGGACCAATAAAGCCGCCTTACATGGTATTTTTTCAGGGCGGGCTTACGTGGTATCATGCAAAGCTTGGTATTTTAAAAAGTCTCCAGACCATGATTGATGATAAGATCGTGTTGTTATAATCGATAAATGGGGAATTTTGGAGAAATAAAAAAGTTCTTTTTCTCAAAATTTCAATATTTCTTGTATACATTAAAATTTTGTTGTGTTAAAATAACTTTGTATGACATGAAAAAATAATGGAGGAAGATATGGCAATAGCAAAGAGCAAAAATACCTGGGCATTATTGTTATTAATGCTGGCTGGAATTGTGATCGGCGGTTTTATCGGCGATCTTACCAATATCGGATGGCTGAATTACGGTCAGACCTTTGGACTGACATCACCAATTGTACTGGATCTTGGTGTTCTTGTTATTACATTTGCACTGACAATACGAATTACCATTGCAAGCATCATTGGTGTTATTATTGCCATTCTGGTATACAGACTTATATAGTTTTTTGTCGTCTGGTGTTTTTTATATGCTGTGGTATTTTATGAAAATAAAAGAAACCAGCGCAACATTGCGGCCGTATGAGAAGTGTCTGAAAAACGGTCCTGAATACTTATCGGATGAAGAACTTCTTGCAGTAATCATACGGTGTGGCACAAAAGATGAAGATTCGGTATCGTTATCCAAAAGGATTTTGTCCTATGGTAATCCGGATAACGGAATTCTGAATATCATGTACCTTACCATGGAAGATCTGGTTAAAATAAAAGGAATCGGAAATGTTAAGGCAATTCAGGTAAAATGCATCGGTGAACTTTCCAAGAGAATCGCTAAGAGTCAGAGAGCCGTTAAAAATTCTTTTACTACGGCAAAGGATGTGGCGGATTATTACATGGAGACCATGCGGCATTTAAAGAGAGAGAAATTAATGGCGTTAATGCTGGATTCCGCCTGTAATTATGTGAAGGAATATGAAGTATCCGTTGGTACGGTTAATTCTTCGCTGGCTTCCCCGAGGGAGATTTTTATCGAAGCACTGCATGCTGATGCGGTAAATATTATTCTCGTGCATAATCATCCGAGTGGAAATCCTGCACCCAGTACAGAGGACATACGGATGACATCCAGACTTAAACAGGCTGGTGAAATAATCGGAATCTGCATTATAGACCATATCATTATTGGTGATAATAAATTTATCAGTTTCAGGGAAAATGGAATCATTAAGTGAAGGGAGCAGTTATCAGACATGGCTAACGTATATGGTGTTGACATAGGAACCAGTAACATTAAATTATATTCAAAAGAAAAAGATGAGATTTTAAATGAAAAAAATATTATCGCCATTGCCAATAAGTCAGAAATCATGGCATTTGGTGATGATGCATATTTAATGCATGAGAAAGCGCCGGAAAACATTATTGTTTCTTATCCGGTAAAATTCGGTGTTATTGCAGACATTGAAAACATGGAGACATTATTTGAATGTTTCTTTAAGAAAATTAACCGTGGTAAGTTTTCGGGAGCCAATGATTTCTATGTTGCCGTTCCAACGGATATTACCGAAGTGGAAAAAAGGGCATTTTATGACTTAATCAGTAGTGCGAAGGTTAAGGCGAAGAATGTATATGTGGTGGATAAGCCGGTTGCAGATGCCATAGGCTCAGGAATTGATGTTACAGATTCCAAGGGAGTCATGGTTGTGAATATCGGTGCAGACACAACAGAAATTTCCGTCATGTCATTAGGCGGTATTGTTTTAAGCAAGTCCATTAAAATTGGTGGTAACAAGCTGGATGACAGTAT
>JAQXXN010000167.1 GCA_029226085.1 Thermoflexaceae bacterium | reverse complement strand
GATTGCCGGTGTCCTCCCGGACGGTAAGGAAAGTGTCATACGCAGACTTTCACAATATGGCAGGGTTGCCATGGTTGGAGACGGGATTAACGATGCACCGGCACTTACCAGAGCAGATATTGGAATTGCCATTGGAGCAGGAACGGATGTTGCCATTGAAGCGGCGGATGTTGTATTAATGAAAAACAGTCTGCTGGATGTACCGGCGGCAATCCGGTTAAGCCGGGCGGTTTTAAGAAATATCCATCAGAATTTATTCTGGGCATTTGCTTATAATACCATTGGAATTCCACTGGCAGCAGGCGTGCTTTATCCGGCGTTTGCACTGAAATTAAATCCTATGTTCGGTGCTGCGGCAATGAGCCTTTCAAGCTTTTGTGTAGTTAGTAATGCGTTAAGGCTTAATTTTATTTCCATCAGAAATTCAAATAAGGACAAATTAATGAAAAAGAGAAGGAAAGAGGTGAAAATTATGGAAAGAACAATTGAAATTAATGGAATGATGTGCGGACATTGTGAGGCAAGGGTAAAGAAAGCCCTGGAGGCCGTAGCGGAGGTAGAATCCGCAGTGGTAAGCCATGAAAATGGCACGGCAGTGGTTACTTTAAATGCGGAGGTGGCAAATGATGTATTAAAGAGTGCAGTAGAAAATCAGGATTACCAGGTTGTATCCATCCGGTAGAATTACCATAACAGAAATCTATGAAAATTAGTGAAATTTTTACATCATATAATGAAACATCAGACTGGAAAATTCTGTTGGTATTTGCTATAATAAATCTGGGTTATTATGTAAAATAGGTTTAACCATGTTAAAACCGGAGGACGTATGAAGAAAAAGCATGTTAAAAAACATATTTTGGCATCCGTATTGTGTGTGTTTCTTTTGAGCTTTTTTATGTTAGAAACTATCGGTGCAGATAATACGAATAAAAAAATAGTAAGAATCGGATTTATTGAATATGGTGATTTTATATACTGGAATGAGGACCGTAAGGAGTACGATGGATATGGTGTCGGTTACCTGAATGAGGTTGTTAACGACTTGGAATGGCAGATTGAATATGTCGGCGGCAGCTGGGAGGAATGTCTTCAGATGTTAAGAGACGGAAGGATTGACATTCTGTGTCCGGCACAGAAGAATGAAGAACGGGAAGGGGAATTCCTTTTTTCATCCTATCCGGTCGGAATCACGGAGACAACCGTATATGTGGCAAAGAGTGAGGAAAGTCTGTTTTATGAGGATTATGATTATCTTCAGAATAAGCGGATTGGCATGATCTGTGCAAGTGCCCAGCAAAGTTCCTTCCGGGAGTTTGCAAGAAATAATGGAATACAATATACGGAAATTCCGTTTGATTCTTCCGCTGAAATGTTAAAGGCCGTAGAGGAAAATAAAATTGATATTTTTGTTACAAGCAGTTTGTCTGTGTTCCCGGAATATCAGGTGATTGCCAGTTTTAATGCAGCTCCGTTTTATTTTATGCTGAATCAGGATCATGCAGAGATTCTGGAGGAACTGAATGAAGCGGTGGGAAACCTTAAGATTAAGGATAATGATTTTGATACAAGACTGTATGATGAGTACATTGGTGTCAATCAGTATTCCGCAAAACCGCTTTTTACAAGGGAAGAATATGAGTTTATCCAGAATTCACCGGAAATTACCATCGGAATGCTTCAGAACTTTTTTCCGTATTCTGATTATAAGGATGAACAAATGCAGGGAATTTGTGAAGAACTCTTGATGGAAATTTCAAGAATAAGCGGTCTTTCCTTCCGGATTGTGCCGATTGAGGAAGGATGTAAGCCGAAAGATGAATTACTGGAGAATAACGGAATAGACCTTATTGGCGGAATGATGCGCTCTAAGGATTTTTTGGAAGATCATGAGCTTCAGGTATCCGATGCTTTTCTGGAGTTTGAATTTGTAGCCATAGCGGTTAAGGAAAATGAAATAAACTCCCTGGAAGAACTGACGATTGCAATTCCGCAGGGTTTTCCATACATGCAGCAGTATCTTGAAATCAACTATCCAAAGTCCACGCTGGTTATTCTTGAGGATAATGAAGCCTGTTTGGATGCAGTGGAGGATGGGAAAGCAGATGTGACGATTCAGAATGAATATGTATGTGCATATTCCCTGCAGAATCCGAAATATAATAATCTTTCGCTGGTTAAGAATATCAGTATGGACGGAACGGCATGTTTTGTTGCAAATGACAACATGAATCCGTTAGTAATATCCATTTTGAATAAAACGGTTAAATGTATTAGCACCAGCAACCGGAACAAGATTATTAATGAATTTACAATAGCGAATTCTTACAAGGCATCTTTGTGGGAAATGATATACGGATATCGGAAATATCTGATATTTTATGGGATTGTGGCAGGACTTGTCTTCATAATCATTTATTATATTTCCCGGGAAAAGACGAGAGCCGTACAGGAGAAGAAAGAGGCAGAACTTATAAAGAATCAGATTGAAATCAGCGGGCTTACCGGCTTATATAATAAGCATGCCTTTTACCAGAATGCAGAAAATCTGATCCGCAGTAATCCGGATAAGAAATATGAGATTATTGTATTTGATATCGAAAAGTTTAAAATCATCAATGATTTGTTTGGAATGGAAGTCGGTGATAATCTGTTAAAATATTTTGCAGATAAACTCAGACAGGTTGTTGAAGGAAAAGGCATTGCCGGTTATCGTGGTGCAGATAATTTTGTAATCTGCGTGGAAGATACGTGCTTTGAAGATATTGAGTCAATGGAAAAGGAAATTCACGATTATGTCAATGAATTCCAGATAGATATTAAGATCCAGATATGTATCGGAATATATCAGGTAATTAATTCAGATGTTCCGGTCAGCCTTATGTGTGACAGGGCGAACATGGCTGCGGCAAGCATCAAGGGAAATGAATTAAAGCATTATGCATATTATGATGATTCCATGCGTCAAAAACTCATTAATGACCAGATTATTCTGAATGAGATGCAGGATGCATTGGAACAGGGACAGTTCCAGGTATACATTCAGCCAAAATGCAGGGTGGATAATGAGGAATTAATTGGTGGAGAGGCGCTGGTACGCTGGATTCATCCGGAAAAGGGCGTAATTGCGCCGGGAGAATTCATTCCGCTTTTTGAAAAGAATGGATTTATCACAAAGCTGGATTACCATGTATGGGAAGAAACCTGTAAGCTGATACGGAAATGGAAAGACGAAGGAATAAAGACAGTGCCGTTATCTGTTAATATTTCAAGACTAAATTTCTATCTTCCGGGATTTGAAACAGTATTTGAAAAGTTACTTCAAAAATATAACCTGACACCGGATGATTTGTATCTTGAAGTGACGGAAAGTGCTTATACCAATGAATCGAATATAATCTTTAATCAGTTGTCGCAGCTTCAGGAGAAGAAATTTACAATATTAATGGATGATTTTGGAAGCGGATATTCATCCCTGAATATGCTTCAGGAAGCTCCGGTTGATGTGCTGAAGCTGGATATGAAATTTTTGCTTGGTAAGGATGAGAAGAAGCGAAGTGAAATCATTCTGGAATCTGTCATTAAAATGGCAAAGCAGCTTGGATTCCGGATTATTGCCGAAGGCGTTGAAAGCAGGGAACAGTGTGAAATGCTTCTGCGCCTGGGATGTCATTTCGGACAGGGTTATTATTTTTCCAGACCGATATCGGCAGAGGAATTTGAACAGAAGTATTTGAATGAACAGAAAGCGTCATAGAAAGCATTAAAAGGGAAACTGATGGAAAGAAAAGACGGTAAACCGAAAAAATATGTTAAATCCGATAAAACCAGAAGGAAAATAATGAAAGCATTGATAGAGCTTCTGGACAGCAAGCCTCTTGACAATGTTACCATCCAGGATATCTGTGACAGGGCAGAGGTTCATAGAACAACCTTTTATAAGCATTATGGAAGTATCTTTGATGTGGTAAATGCCATGTCGGATGAGATTACGGGAAAGCTTCTGGAAGTAATGGAGGTACTGGATTCAAAAGAAATCTGGTTTGATTTTCTGGCAAAATTCATAACGGATTACCGCAATCCGCTTAAAAATATCAATAAAACAAAGTATAAGGATATGCTTATTTCGCCTCTTGCGGTTGTTTTATATGAATTCTATTATAAGCTTTTCAAGATGGAAAAGAAGGAAATTCCTGATGGCGTGAAGATGGAATGGTTGATCCGGTATCATGTTTCCGGTACAATAGCGATGGTAGAACACTGGCTTGGAACAGATTGTACGCAGGAAGAATGCCGCAAGGGTATTGAAGGAATGTATAATATGATATTTTCTTAAATTACCAAAATAAAAATATACAATTAGCAACTAATTGTATATTTTTATTTTTTTACGCATATTTGTCTCTTTTTTATAAAGAAATATTTGATTATGATATTTTGTAATGTTGATTGTAAAAGGAGACTATCATGAATAATATTTCTGAAAAAATTGCCGTTATCACGGATTCCTGTGCGGATGTACCAAAGGAACTCGTAGAAAAATATAATATATTTGTTCTGCCGATGATTATTCATTGTAATGAGGGTGAGTTAAGAGATGGAATTGATGTTACTGCATATGATATTTATGAAAAATTAAAGACAGAACTTCCAAGAACCAGTACCCCGTCGGGTGCAGATGTTTTAAAAACTTTTGAGGAAATAAAGAAACAGGGATATACAAAGGCAGTAGCATTTATATTGTCGGGTGGTTTATCGGGTTCTTACAATCAGATTCGAATTATGGCGGAAGATGAAGAAGAGCTCGAAGTGGCAGTGTATGATTCCAGACAGGGAAGTATTGGAACAGGGGCACAGGCAGTCTTACTTTCAGAGTATCTGAAGAATCCGGTAACTTTCGAGGAAGCAAAGAAAAAAGCAGAAAGTCTGATTGAAAATACAAAGGTATTTTTTGCCATTGATACACTGGAATATCTGGTAAAAGGCGGAAGAATTGGAAAAGCAGCCGGTTTTGCGGGAAGTATTCTGGATTTAAAGCCAATCCTTTCCTTTGATGCCAGTGATGGGGAAATTTATGCGGCATCTAAGGTAAGGGGCCATAAAAAAGTGGAATCTAAATTAATCAGTCTGGTAAAAGAAGAAACAGCCAAAAGACCTGGAAAAAAATATGTCCTTCTGGTAGCAGACGGTGATTTGCATGAAGAAAGAGACTTGCTGGAAGAAAAGCTTAAGAGAGAATGTCCGGATTTTACGGACTGCATACAGGCTAGAATTGGCGGTGCACTCAGTACCCACCTTGGAAGAGGACTGTTAGGCGCAGGTATTGTTTTTGTGGACTGAATAAAAAACTTTTAAAATAGGAAAAATAGTGATATGATAGGCTTTGGGTCAGAAAAAGTCGAATAATGAAGAAAACAGGAACAAAAGCCATGATATCATTTGCTGGGAAAGAGGATGTTTCTGCACTTAAAAAGCTTTGGAAAGAAGCTTTTTCGGAAGAAGCTTTTGCAGGAATATTTTATGACATGATTTTTTATTCCGGGATGAGTGAGGAAGTAAAAATCTTAGTTGACAGACAGGTAAATAACGGGAAGGAATCCGAATCCGAAATCATATCAATGCTTCATTATATTCCATGCTGCTATGAAAATGGCAACACGAAATGTAATGGGGCTTATTTGTATGCACTGGCAACGGACAGGCGTTATCGCGGACGTGGAATCATGGGTGAGATGATTGAATATGCAAAGCAAATGGCGGATGAACAAAAAAAAGATTTTTTATATCTGATACCGGCAGAAGACAGCCTGTATGGTTATTATGAAAAGTTCGGCTTTGAAACACTCTATACCGGAAAACGGCAGGAGGATTTATTTCTTTCCATACTTCCTTCTGATACAGTGTGCCGAAGACGACTTTCGAACAAACAAGTTCTGGAGTCTGCATTGAAAAAATGGAAAATATCTGACGTAACACTGATGTTTCATAGAAAACTAACTGAATATACGGTGCAGGAACTTGTTTCGGAAAAAGATTTTGAAGGATATGGGATAGTGGAAGATGGACGGCTGGAAGGATATTATATTGCCTGTGGGGGAAAAATAGCAGCCTATGGAATGAGTGGGGATACGTTTTTAAAGGAAAACAATTTCCAATATGAAAAGAGTGGCAGTATTTATTGGGTCGGCCCAAAGAAGGATATTACGGAAATCAGAGGGTATATTCCTTATTAAAAGCCGGGCAAAAAAGATATTCATTATATTATCTTTTCAAATGAGGAATAATTTTGAAGTGGATAAAAGAGGTTTAATATGACAGAATTTAAGAAAATTTCAATGGAAGACAGGGAATTATTAAAAGGATATTTACTAAATGATAATAATTTAAGCTGTGAATTTAGTTTTGGAAACAATATATTGTGGAATCCGGAAGACAGGCTGGAATATCAGATTGTGGAAGATGTGCTTCTTTACAGGATGATTTTTGAGGAAGAAATCGTTTACTGCACTCCGGATTTTAAGGGAAAGGTCTTCCAGATTATTCACTTTGTTGAGGAGGATGCCGCAGATATTGGGAAAAAATATATGATTTCCTGTCTGAATGAAAAGATGATGGGAGAACTAAAGGAAGCATTTCCGAATCGGTATGTGTTTTCCATGAACCGTAATCAGAGTGATTATATCTATCTGGTAGATAACCTGGCAGAATTGAAGGGAAAAACATATCACAAAAAGAAGAATCATGTCAATAAATTTAAAAAGAATTATGAATTTTCCTATGAGGAAATCGGGAAAGAAAATCTTGAAGAATGCCGTGAAATGAAGAATCTTTGGATGTCTAAAAAAGAAGTTATGAATGAATCCCTGCAGGTTGAAACGAAGGCAATTGACATGGCACTTGACCATTATAAGGAATTTGGATTTATCGGTGGACTGATTCGGGTAGATGGCTGCGTAAAGGCGTTCACCATGGGAGAACAGCTTAGTTCGGATACATTTGTAACGCATTTTGAAAAAGCAATGGATGACATGGACGGATTATATGCCATCATAAATCAACAGTTTGCACAAAATGCCCTGCAGGGAAAATACCAATATGTGAACCGGGAGGATGATATGGGACTGGAAGGCTTAAGACAGGCAAAATTATCGTATTATCCGGAAGTTATATATGATAAATATGTGGCGCGTCTACTGGAAACGGCTTGAGTTTCCGTAGTTGATGAACAGATTAGCCGTATGGTATAATAAAGTATCTGAAAAACGGAGAAAAATACAGAAATGAAGGGTGGCGTGGAATCATGAAAAAGAGAGTTTTAAGCATCATTTTAAGCATTACCATGGTACTTGGATTGACGGCATGTTCACAGGAAAGGTCCGGAACGGAAGAACAAGGTCAGAGTGAAAAGGAGCAGACGGAAACAATCAATTCCAATGGGTCTCTTGTCCGGACTTCCTTTATGGATTATGCGGGAGAGGAACAATATGAAATTGTAACCAGTCCGAATGTGCCGGCAATACAGGTGAATGATGATTATAGCAATGTGATTAATTATGACGAATTTTCTAATTTGTTTGACCGGTATGAAGGAGTTAGGGAAAAATTAGAAGAGAATGGTTTCGTAGTTATAAATGGAGGAAATACGGAGTTCTTTTCTTTATATGAGAGTAACCGTTATAGCTTTATACCGAATTTTATCACAACAGATGCGATGCTTCATACCTATCATCTGTATTTCAGCCATCTTTTAAAAACGCTCGAAAGAGAGTATTTCTATCATGATTTGGAGGCAGTAAGCCGTCAGATGATAGAGGCGTCCATGACACAGTATGAACAATTAAAGGGAACGGCTTGGGAAAATGCGGCAAAACGGAATCTGGCATTTTTTAGTGTTGCATTAAAATTACTGGATAATGAGGCAGAAGTAGATGATATGGTGGCAGACATTGTATCGGAAGAACTGTCCCTAATCGATAGTGCGGCAGGAATTACAATTTCACCACTGATGTACTGGGGAAATGAAACGCAAAATGATGAACCGCTAATGGAAGATTATTCACAATACATCGTGAGAGGATATTATGAAGAAGATGAAATGCTGTCACGGTATTTTAAGACCATGATGTGGTATGGAAGAATCAGTTTTCGTCAGAGTAACAGGGAGGAAACGATTAGTGCGTTGCTGATTACCAAAGCAATGGAAAATTGTGAGGCGTTAGAAAGCTGGAACCGGATTTATGATGTTACGGCATTTTTTGCGGGGAATAGTGATGATCCGGGAATTTATGAGTATACACCTGTCATGAAAGCGGTTTATGGAAATTTATCTGTGGAACAGATGGCAGGAAATCAGAAAAAATGGGAAGAATTTACGGAAAAGCTGAAGGAGTTGGAGCCTCCGGCAATTAATTCCATTCCGATTTATGAGTGGGAAGAACGTGATGCTGCCATTAATGCCTTTCGTTTTATGGGACAGCGGGAAACTTTTGATGTGGATGCATTTCAAAGGCTGGTTTACCAATCTGTTGGAGAGAATGCCAGCAATGAAAAGAGGATGCTTCCGTCAGCGTTGGATATTCCGGCAGTATTTGGCAGTATGCAGGCAGAAAAAATTCTTCGGGAACAGGGAGATTTTGAATATAGCGGGTATGAAGATAATCTGGAAAAATTAAAGAAGAGTGTTACGGATGCTTCCGCAGATATCTGGAAGGCAAGTCTTTATAATAACTGGCTGAATACCATCCGGCCGCTGGTGGAAGAAAAAGGAGAAGGATATCCGTCCTTTATGCAGAATCAGGCATGGAGCTGTAAACAGCTTAATACGTTTCTTGGAAGTTTTACGGAATTAAAGCATGATTCCGTTCTCTATACAAAACAGGTCTATGCCGAAATGGGCGGCGGTGATGTGGAGGAACCGGATTACAGGGGATATGTGGAACCACAGCCTCAGATTTATGCACGATTGGCAGCGTTATCCAGGCTGACAAGAGAGGGTCTGATGGGATATGGCATGATTTCAGAAGAGGATGCAGAAAATTTACAACGCATGCAGGAATTATCAGAGAAGCTTCTGGTGATTTCCAATAAAGAACTAAAGGCAGAAAGTCTGACAGAGGAAGAACATGCTCTGATTAAATCCTTTGGCGGACAACTGGAACATTTCTGGTATGAAGCATTGAAAGATCAGAGTGTGGATGGTTACTTAAGTCCGCAGGAACATCCGGCAGCAGTAGTAACGGATATTGCAACCAATCCAAACGGTTCCGTTCTTGAAATCGGAACGGGAGGAATTGATGCCATATATGTAATTGTTGAAGTAGAAGGCTCACCACGTATTGCTGTAGGAGGTGTATATTCTTACTATGAATTCGAACAGCCTCTGAATGAGAGACTGACGGATAAGGAATGGAGAATTAAACTGGGAATCGATTTTCCGGAAGATGAGAACGGTAATCCGGTATTTGATTCGGAACGGGAGAAAGTGGAGCAGCCGGAATGGGTAAAAGAATTCAAGGTAAATATAAATTAATTGCTCTTGGACTTGTGGTTATGATTGCAGGAAGCGTGGCACTTTTACAATGTAACGGAAGTTTTCTTAAAAGCCATGGGAAAAAGACGGAAAGCTGTGATATGAATCGTGACGAGACAGATGAGATTATCACATTATGTAATCAGAGGTTATCTATCACGGAAAATGAGAATCTGCTCTGGGAATCACAGGAGGAATGGAAGGTAACCGATTTCCTGATTACCGATATTAATCGGGACGGTTTTGAAGAACTTCTCATATTGCTGTGGAAAAAAGGAAATTTCGGTGAATATGCACCGTTCTGGGAAGATAATAGTATGGATGATGAGCTGTCACAGCATATATTCATTTATCAATGGTCAGAGCAGGAAAAGCGGATAAAACCGCTATGGATGTCTTCTGGCTTAAAACCGCAGATCCAGTCATGGAATCTGACTGAAGACGGTAAGATTCATATTCTTACGGATAAGAAGGAAGATACCCTGTGGATATGGAGAG
>JAQXXN010000166.1 GCA_029226085.1 Thermoflexaceae bacterium | reverse complement strand
ATGCCAATAAATGCATGGATTTATTCAAACTGGAATTTAAACTGGGTGAAACCAGCATTCCAATAAAAATCAGTCTCGGTATTTCCGTGTATCCGGATGATACCAGCAATATGACAAAGCTTTTAGAGTACGCTGACCAGGCAATGTACACCGTGAAGAAAAATGGTAAAAACTCCTATCAGCGATATAGTAATCTCAAATAATATGGAAGATAAAACAAACCTGTCGGTTGGATTTGTCGGATAAGTGACGGATGTCCGGGATGACAGCGGCAGGGGATGGGTTCTATCCATCCCCTGCCGCTGTCATCCCGGACATCCTGTTTTATCGCTGTATTGTATTTTAAATATCCGCCTTTTATCCTAACGCAACATCCATTGCCATCATGACCGCAAATCCCAACGCAAACCCAATCGTTCCAATATTGCTATGCTTTCCCATGGCGCATTCCGGAATAAGTTCTTCCACTACAACATAAACCATTGCTCCGGCAGCAAAGGATAATAGATATGGAATTACCGGGATTAAAAATCTGGAAAGTGCTATGGTAATGATTGCTCCCACAGGCTCCACCACGCCGGACAACATACCGTACAGGAATGCTTTTTTCTTTCCTGCTCCCGATGCACAAACCGGCATGGAAATAATGGCTCCTTCTGGAAAATTCTGAATTGCAATTCCAATGGACAATGCAAAAGCACCCATCAGCGTTATTGTTTCACTTTCCGCTAACATTCCTGCAAATACCACGCCGACCGCCATTCCCTCCGGAATATTATGAAGCGTTACCGCAAGAATCAGCATGGTTGATTTGGCAAGCGATACTTTAGGTCCCTCTGCCTCATCCAGATTTACATGAAGATGAGGTATCACATGATCCAGAAGCAGTAAAAAAGCAATTCCCAGCAAAAACCCCACCACTGCCGGAGCAAATGACAATTTCCCCATTCCATGCTCTACTGACATTTCCATTGCAGGAATCAGAAGTGACCAAACGGAAGCGGCTACCATAACACCGGCAGCAAATCCCGAAAGTGCCTTGGTAACTCCTTCACTTAATTTTTCCTTCATAAAAAAAACGCAGGCGGCTCCTAGTGTTGTTCCAATAAACGGAATCATAATGCCTAAAAATACAGTTTCCATTCTCTCTCCTTTATTCTTATGCAAAAACACATATTGACCTTATTATATAATATGTGCTATTTTCGTTTCTGCTACACCTGTATTCTAACATAATTTTATCCATTTACCAAATCAAATCTACTTAACGGTTTCTCCTGTCAAATAAACCTCATATTTAACAAGCGGTTTTTTATGCCATTCCAGATGCTCTGTGCCATCAATGTCTGTTATCTCCTCGCCATCAACACTATACCTGTAATCCGATAAAGTAAATCTTCCCTTTCCGTCATAAGTAATATTAACTCTTACTGCATCCACAGGTGATTTCGCTTCTTCCCCGTAGCTAATAAGATAATAAGGAATTACCGAATTTTTACATTGAATTCCCAATAACGCTTCACAGATTACTTCACCGTTTTCGCCAAAAATATAGGAAATCTGTTCACCGGTATAGATACCGTTAATTTCTGCTGTTTCAAGTTCTGTTCCCCTTCGGTCAATGATTGCCGTCATCACATTTTCATCATCAACCCGAAGTTCAATGGAAACTCCAAGGTCAGTTGCTGTCATACCGATTCTCATTCTGATTTCATCCATGCATTCTGCATTGGACAAGGTATAAAGCCGGACTGTTCCATCCTGCAATCCGTCAATGATACAAAAATCTTCAATGGATACACCCGTTCCTGAGCCCACATAGCTTATCATGCCGATTTCCATCTGACCATCGCCATCATAATCCTGCACCTTGAATTGAGGGAAACTTACCCTGGTTGTAAGATATGACTTATCAAAAAGTTTCCTTTCACCATCCTTTTCCACTACAATTCCGGTATAGGGAGCCCCATAAATCTTTACTCCAAGTTCTGCGAATTCCTCCAGCAGCAGGATTTTTTCCCGATACCACTCAGCGGTATTATCAATACGTTTCGCCCTGGCAAATTCCTCTTGTGTTAAAGAAGAAAACCATTCATTCACCACACTGGAAGTTGTATTCTGTCCCTTAAATTCCAACGGAAGCCAGATTCCCTGATATGTCTCGTACAGATACAAATCAACGGATGAACCATCCGCAAAAACATAAGTAAGGGATGTGCGCTTTCCTCCTGCATCGGTCTTTTCATAAATCAGATCTGTAACCGTTCCTCCCGATAAATGAAAGAAACTTATGGCTGCCGTATCCGGCTCATAATACGCACTGATTTTCTCGTCTGCGATGTCATCTGCCATTCCATTATGAAACAGGTCCGGAATCTTAAGGTAATTCGCATCTTCCCATGGAACAGAGTCATCACCATACAGATAATACGCCTTTTTAAATTCATCCAGTGTCATAATGTTATCATGGCATTCTAATTGAAACTTACCTCCATTAACGAAGTAATATCCTCCGTCTTTCTTCTCATATTCCTCATCAATTGTCCATATCCTCACATCACCTGTTCCATGCACCGTATAAAGCCAGAGTGTTGCCCTGCCTTCTTCAGAAACCAAAGACCTGGTATCCTGCACCGTTATGCCGTCTTCTATCGTAAGACCGGAATAACTGTTCTCCCAGTCCTTTAGGAAATCAGACAACAGATTGTAATCCTCCTGTTTCTTTTGTCTGACCTCCTGTACAGACTGTTCATTTAAATCATCATAAAATCCCTTTCCGGATTCCACCAGTTTCCCAATGGAAGAATTATTAACTTCATAGGTATAATAGAAAAATTGTACCTTATCATCACCATACGAAGCCTCATAAGGCACTTCTGCCATGATATGTAAGAATTTATCCCGCACCGCATAGGTATAGGAAACACCATATTGCATAAAATTCTTTTTTACCGATTCAAGAGTTTCTTTTGCATTGATAAGTTTAAGAATCTCTTCTTCGGTCTTTTCATATGCTGTATAAATCTTTAGCATATCGGCCGAGGAATCATAATACCCATATTCTGTACAGACAGTACTGCCTGAATACGTTTCATGGGCAAGATTCTTTTCTGCGTTCATTTTCTTCACATAAAGACGAAAATCATTTCCTTCAAAATGATACAACTGCCCGTTCAAATACTCCGTCATCTTCGGGTCGCAGAAATAATCCAGAATCTCTCCATCACGTACCCCAAGAACACGGCTCTTATAGCTGTTTTCTCCATATGGCTGTTCATAAACCAAAAACGTCTTATCCAAAAGTTCCATTATATATGTGTGTTCTTTAGGAACTGCCACAATCTCATCTTCTTTAAAAAGCACAAGTTCCTCATCATAATACCAGATGTCCGCAGACGACTTATCCTGTTCCTCCCGGTTCTTCTCCGTGATGCCATCTTCCTTTAACACCACCAGGAAAGCTTCCATTATGCCGTCCTTATCATAATCTGCCTCATAAATGTCATACAGAGTATCTTTCTCATAACCTCCTGCTTCCAGAAGAAGCCTGTTCAGCTCACTCCTGCCGATATCCAGATGATACTCTTCTTTTGGTACTTTACCGGTAAAAGTACATACGAATGCCAAAATCATGACAAGAAGCATAAATACAAGTGCCCATTTATGTTTTTGAGTCTTTTCTGCAATGGACAAAATCCGCATTTTGATACTTTTCTTATTATCCACCATGGTTGTTGCCGTACTGCATACATTGGAAAATCTTCTTCCCACGGCAATCATGTGGAGAAGTGTCTCACCGTAAGCAATTCTCTGCCCATCCCCGATTCTATCAATGGTTCCTTCATCACAGGCAAGCTCACAATCCTGTATGGAAACATATGCACCGTACCACACCAGTGGATTATACCAATGAATACACAATGCCATCATTCTAAGAAAGGCCCAGAAATAATCAAGATGTCTGTAATGCGTATATTCATGTGTCAATACATGATAAAAAACTTTCTCTCTTTCCATGGCATCCCGATTGAGATAAATTGACGGATGAAATAATCCAAAAAGGCATGGCGATACCACTTCATCCGTACAGTATGCATCTATTTCCGGATAAATATTCTGCTTTATTTTCTTTCTGCTTCGGACAAGCTTTCGGTAAAAACAGAAATTAACCGTACACATTATCAGAATACAAATCATGCATCCTGACACCCATAAAGCAAACAGTCCCCCATGATTTCCGTTGTATTTTACACTCTGTTCTTCTTCCTTTTGGGGCATGTCCGTATACAGCGGTACTGTCCCGGCAGAAACTTCAGACTGTGGCTGCATTGCGCCCATATGTCCGATATCGTCATTGAAACCGCTCACTGTGTTCTCCGGGAAAAATGTAGCGTTTCCATTGACATATTCATCCAGAGGTTCTTTTGTTATCTGCACCTCTATCTGCATGCCATCCCCGGAATTGATCCTTTTCTCTTGGGTCCCGTCTTCCGATGAATCTATTGGTTCCTCTTTCAAAAGCGGTGTCTGTTCCGGTAAAAAATTCATGATTCCCAACGGACTGTCAAAAAAAGTAACCGGAACCAGAAGACGTATTAACACAATCAGCCACAAGGCATATATTCCCCTATTCGAAACCTTTCCCCTTAATGTTCTTCTAAGCAGCAGAACCACAAGAATTAAAACTGTCGATGTAATTCCCCATTCCACCATGTCATTTTCCTCCTGCCCTGTGCAGAATCTCTTCCAGTTCCTTAATATCCTCTTCGCTCAATTCATTCTGTGGAACAAGCGTATTCACCAGAAGTCCGATACGACCTGCAAATGCCTTATCCAGAAGATTCTGTGCCTGACTTTTAATAACCTCGTCACGCTTTAACACCGGATAATACTCTCTTGCCTTTTCCCCATTCCGGTATTCGATATATCCTTTGGCTTCCATACGGCGTACCATCGTTGTGGACGTACTCTTGGACCAGCCCAGCTTCTCATCCATGCTATGTACAATCTGCATGACGGTTCGCGGACTTTCTTCCCACAGACATTCCATGACTTCCCATTCTGAGTTGCTTAAATTAATCCTGATATCCAAAACACTCACCCCTTTTAATAATGTATTACACTTGTAACACTATATTATCAGTATGCCATGCCGGTTTACATCTGTCAACCATTTATTATCACTTATTCGTATTTTTTATCTTAAGGCTCTTTAGATATTCTTTTGTCTGCCTGTCAATTCTTAAGCTTTCCGTTGCCTTCTGCAATGCTTTGTTATGGGTCCATGGCTCCAGCACCGGATTAGTAAAATAACCAATGGCACTATCATACTGTTTTACCAGCGCAATACTGAAATACCATGCGACTGCCATTTTGACATAGTACTCTTCGGATTCAACTTGTGCCACCAAATCAAGCATCTCCGGTGAGAAAGCATCATCCAGAAAATACCCGAGAAGTGTCACGATTCCAAAGCGCACCGTATATGTCTGTCCGCTTTTTAGCCATATCTTTACTCTTTCATACACCAGTGGCAGATTTTTCTTAAAAACCTTCGGTGACATCATATCACAGGTCGCCCAGTTATCAATATATGGCAGAAATTTTTCCACCTGACAAAGATATTCCTCCACATCCTTATACAAATAAGAAAGCAATGCTCCATGAAGATTATTTTCCTCATAATAAAAATGTGGCAGTTCTTCTAAAAATTCATAAGCTTCAGGCAGCTTTGCCACTTCCTTTGCATATGCCCGAAGCTTCGGAGTTCGTACACCGATAATTCTTTCCGGGGCAATTTCCGGCATTAATCTGGAATGAAATGCACGATATTCCTCATCCTGGAGTTCGAACAAACCTTTTGTAATCTCTTCCATATCCTTTTAATCCCTTTCTTTCATTTTCTTTCTTCTGAATAAACCTGATTTTTCAATCGCTATTTATTTTATTATACAAATTTAACCAGAATTTGCATAGATAAATAAAAAGCCTTGATTTTCCATTTGAAACGAAAAACCAAGGCTTTGTTTATATCAATATTTCAGTTTAAAATTGTCCGGTTAATTTTCCTTCTTCTTTAATCCAGAGAACACATACCAGAATGTTCCGGCAAGGAATACAGAAGAATATGCGCCGCATACCACGCCGACCATGATTGGGATTGCAAATTCACGGATGGAAGATACACCAAGAATTGCAAGAATCATAACCATCACGAAAGTAGTAAGGGAAGTATTTATACTTCTTCCCAATGTCTGTGTGATGCTGACATTTACAATTTCTCCACGTTCTGCCTTCGGCATGTTCTTTAAATTCTCACGTATACGGTCAAAGACAACGATGGTCGCATTAATGGAATAACCCACAATGGTTAGCACGCATGCAATAAATGTATTACCCAGTGAAATTCTGGATACTGCATAGAATCCGATTACAATCAGCACATCATGAATCAGTGCAAGCACTGCTGCACCGGCAAAGCTTAAGCTGCTGAATCTAAACCAGATATATAACAGCATGCAGATGGTTGCCAGTATAATTGCAACAACAGCATCACTCTTCATTTCTGAGCTGACGGTTGCACTGATGTTTTCTGCGGAAATCTGTTCTGCGTCCACACCAAACTGTGTAACCATTGCATTGGTAAATGCTTCTCTTTGCTCTAAAGTAAGTTCAACAGTCTTAAAAATAACCTGATTGGAATCATTTACTGTCTGCTGTTGTACTTGTGTCACACCGGTTGCTTCCTTTATAACAGGAATAATTATACTTTCCACGTCTGCCTGAGTATACTGCTCGTTAAATGTTACAGAAGTGGTAGTGCCACCCACAAATTCCAGACTGTAATTAAATGCTCCCTTTCCGTTAGCTGAATTTACTCCCATGAAAACGAAACCTGCAATAATTATTACTGCTGAAATGGCAAAACAAATATTCTTAACACCGACAAAGTTGATTGTCTTTCTTTCCTTCGGAATTCCGTAGAATACAACCTTCTTAAATCCAAGTTCATATAACAGATTCAGGATAAACTTTGTCACAATCAGTGCGGTAAACATGGAAACAACCGTACCAAGTGCAAGTGTGGAAGCAAATCCCTTAACCGTACCGGAACCCTTGAATGCAAGTACTGCTGCTGCAATGAGAGTTGTAATGTTACCGTCAAGAATTGCTGACAATGCCTTTGCAGAGCCATCCTTAATAGAGGACTTCACTGCTTTTCCCTTCATCAGTTCCTCACGGATACGTGCAAATATGATGACATTGGCATCTACCGCCATACCGATGGAAAGAATAATACCTGCAATACCAGGAAGTGTCAGTGTAATATCATATATACTGATTAAGAAAATCATGAGCATAGTATATAATGCAAGTGCCAGGCTGGCTGCAAGACCCGGAATCCGGTATACGATAATCATGAAAATAAACAGTAATACAAGACCGATTGCTCCAGCCTTTAAGCTTGTTTTGATTGCATCCTGTCCAAGCTTTGCACCAACCACATTGGAACGAAGTTCTGTAAGTTCCAGTGGAATGGCACCGATTCGAATTGTGGAAGCAAGTGTTTCCGCATATTCCAGCGATTGCATGTTATCAATCATCACACTGCCCTCGGTAATTGCCGATTTAACATATGGTGCACTGATAATTTCATTATTGTATATGATGTAAATATATCTCTTGGAATCTTCTCCTGCCACCAGTCGTGTCGTAGCCTCACCGAATGCACTCTTACCGCTGTCATTTAATTCAAGGGAAACAACATACTGTGTTGTACCATTGTTATCCTTGTATGCCTGCGCTTCCGCTGACTTAATGTCGTTACCTGTAATGATAACGTTTCCTTCCGTATCCATGAATATAAGGGAACCCGGCTGTCCAAGTTCTTCCAGAATTGCATTAGCATCTGTTACATCCGGAATTTCAACATTGATACGATTGTCACCTTCCTGATAAACTTCTGCTTCTGAACTATAATTTTCTACTCTCTTCTGAAGTCTGTACACCGTATCATCCATATCCTGTCTGGATGGATTTTCTTCTACGGTTGTGTAAGTAATGCTGACACCGCCTGCCAGATCCAGGCCAAGCTTGATGTCACTTGCGCTTCCGTATTTATCTGCACCGATGCCACAAACGGTAATGTAGCCCAGTCCGCCAAGCGCAATAATAAGAACCAATAAACATATTATCTTCTTACCTGTCTTCATTTTCCTTTTCTCCTTAATTTATCATTGAGCCAATGCTGCCTTAATCATAATGGCACATTCAACTCTCTTCTTCTGCATCTCACATCCAATATCATACGTATCATTGATATTGCCATGGAAATTATATGAATTAGCAGCACATCCGCCGCTGCAGAAAAACTTAGCAAAACAATTCTTACATTTCTCCTTGGAATATACGTTACAGTTCTTAAATTCCTCGCTGATTTCCGGCTTTGTGATTCCTTCATCCACATTTCCCATTAAGAACTTCTCTTCTCCCACGAACTGATGGCATGGATAAAAATCTCCCCACG
>JAQXXN010000165.1 GCA_029226085.1 Thermoflexaceae bacterium | reverse complement strand
GCACAGGCTATGATGGCAACTTATAAAGGAAAATATCTTGGTACAATTGGTGACTTTGCTTCCTACAGCTTTCACGAGACAAAAAACTATACTATGGGAGAAGGCGGAACCATCAATATCAACAATACACAATATATTGAGCGTAGTGAAATTATCCGTGAAAAAGGAACGAATCGTTCCAAATTTTTCCGTGGTGAAATTGATAAATATTCCTGGGTTGATGTCGGTTCCTCTTATTTACCAAGTGAATTAAATGCAGCGTATCTCTATGCTCAACTTGAGGTTGCTGAACAAATCAACAAAAAAAGACTGGATTTGTGGGACAATTATTATAATGGTCTGCGCGATTTACAAGAACAGGGATACTTGGAACTTCCCTACATACCAACAGAATGTCAACATAATGCTCATATGTTTTATATCAAACTTAAAGATTTAAACCAACGCACCGAAATGTCAGAATATTTACGAAAAAAGGGAATCTACGCTGTATTCCATTATGTGCCACTTCATAGTTCCAAAGCAGGCAAAGAATTCGGTGAATTTGTCGGAAATGATATTTACACAACAAAAGAAAGCAACCGACTATTACGTCTTCCTTTGTATTATGGTCTATCTATGGAGTTGTCGAACTATATCATTGACTGTGTCAAAGGCTTCTTCAGATAATATATCTTTCTACTAAGAATAACATTTTCTATAAGGACAAGTTATGACAAAAATACTAAAACAAACTTCCTCCGGCAGAATTTCTTTCTTGGAGCTTTTACTGGATGAAACCCTATGTTCCGGAGACATTAAAGTTGAAAAAGAACTTGCAATACAGGCAGGTGGTATCAACCCCTATTTAAAAGCCAAACAAAAATATGAGCTCTTACTGCGCATTGCCTCCACTGGTAATATTGATTTTCTTTCAGAATCAGAAGTTCCAGATTATTCCTATATTACCCTAAAAGACGCTTCCGATAATTCAGGTTGGCAGACTGACTGCTATATTGTTGGAAAGTACAGCAAAGAGCTTCAAGAAAGCAACTTATTTGACATTGTCGTACAGTCTCTTCTGGACGAGGCAGCTCGCGAAAACCGCAGTGAACAGACCCTCTCCTTTTTAGAGCAAATGATTTCACATAGTGAAATCTACTGGAAAATCGAAGAAGGAAGTTGCCCCATCTTAATCTATAAGGGGGACGATATCTGTCACAATGTATTAAATATTTTTGCAGAACAATTTGGCATGGCATTAAGACAAATAGGTCGAAATGTCATTTATTTTGACTGCAGTAAAGAAAAGCTAAATACACTGACCTCCTATATGCACCATCATTTTCAAGCTGTTATTGGCATACAGTCCTACCTTTTTTCTGTCAAAATGAAAGATGAGATTCATTATGTACATGAATATATTTATGGTCCTAAATATAATTTTATTTTCGATCACCCTATCTGGATGAAACAACATCTGATGCATCACTATCCAGATTTTTATGTCTTAACACATGATGAAAACTATGTTGCATTCCTGGAAAGATATTTTCATAAGAATGCCGTATTATTTCCACCTGCTGGTATAATCTCTCCCACACAGTCGTCCCCTAATGCCTATTATGATGTTACATTTATTGGAACCTACGGCGATTATATGCAGGAAGTTTTTCTTATTCATCAGCTTGACCGTTCGAAACGTTTTCTGGCAAATAGTTTTTTGCTTAAAATGCGGCAAAATCCAGAACTTACCTCGGAAGCAGCTCTTCATGCTGTTCTTTTAGATCGGGATATGGAGCTTTCCGATAAGGAATTTTCTGCTCTTTTTTATGAACTGCGCCGTGTTATTTATTGTGTCATGCACTATTACAGAAGTCGTGTTATAAAGTTACTTCTTGAAAGTGATATCACATTAGATGTGTTTGGCGATAGCTGGCAGCGATGTCCACTACGCCGTTACGAAAATTTGATTTGCCATCCGAATGTCACAGTGGAAGAAAGCCTCTCTGTCTGGCAGAATTCCAAAATTTCCCTCAATATTATGTCCTGGCACAAAGGTGGATTCACCGAACGCATGGCAAATATTATGCTTTCTGGAGCTGTCCTGGCAACAGATGACACCACATATCTGCACAAAGATTATACACCAGATGATTTGATTGTATTTTCTCTGAATTCACCTGAGACACTTATTGCACAGATAAAAACTCTGCTGCATAATGAACCTCTTCGGAAAGAGATAGCATCCAATGGTCGTGCCAAAACAGAGGCACTACACACCTGGCAGAAACGTGCAGAACAGTTTTTAGAGTTATTGCAAAAAAATTATTAAGAAGTTTATTTATTATACCCGAACTAGCAGCCAAATCTTATATCTGAGTTGCTAGTTCACCTTCTATCTCCCTTATCGTCTTGCCAAAGCTATTATTGCTATCCATCAATTCCTCCGCTCTAGTACGTGCAACCCTCGACATTTCTTCATAAAAATTTTTATCTGATGCATAACGAATAATTTGACTTTTCATACCAATATAATCATCTACCCAAAATGATTTTCCTGCCGCCACTGACACATCTCCAATTGGTAATGTAACTGCCGGTATCCCCTTATATAAGGCTTCCGATACAGAACTTCCTCCCCCGCTTCTTCTGGGATTCACATACAAATCACAGCACTCCGTCACAGCAAGCGCATCCATCTGTTTTCCAAGATTTTTACTGTTTTTCTGCAAGATTGGATAGTCATTTATCTTTTCATCATAAGTATCAAATATCCCCATAAATGCAACTGCAATGTCATCATCCTCTTCTAAAACATCCTCTAGCGTTTTTAAAAATTTATCATCTATTTCTTGATCTAACCGCCAGCCTACGATAAGCAAAATAAATTTGTCCTGCCACAATCCGAGTTGTTCTCTGGTATAGCTATGTGACTGTTCTTTAAAGGAAAATGTAAATTGTGTCTGTTTTACTTTTTGTGATTCAACCCCTAAAATGGCAAGTTCTTCTTTATCCTCTATTGATAACGTCTTGTCCACTATCTGATATTCTCCACAGGACATTGCAATTTTTGAAAATACTGTACTAATCGTAATCTGCGGTGCAAATAAACCACATAGATCTGCACATACATCGCCTCCTCCTATACAGATAATAAACTCTGGTTTTCTAGCTTTTACCATTCGAATAATATCCGCCATAATCTCCAGTTCTGGCATTTTATTTTCACATTGATGAAACTCAAAGTTTTCACCCTTAAATTCCAGTTCTTTTAATCCACTCAATTCTTCTGCATAAACTGCATTTACCAATCCATAAAAAGGTGCCTGCCCTTTCATTGGTATGTGCATTGCAGTATTGATAATCACAACTTCCTTTTTTAGATATTTTTTCAAAACATAGCATCTGTCCAGTAATGTTTTAGTAGGTGCATGTTCCATGCCTAACACCTGTGCCGAAAAAACAATTACCAGATCATGATTACGCTCCTGCCATGGCAGATATTGCCTGCCCTTTAACCCAAAGCTACTCTTAAACACCTCAAATAACTCACAATATAATTGTGCTATTTTCTGTCTTACCGTAGCTGTTTGCAGGCTCTGGTTCATAAACTGTGCTGTACTAATCTGCCAGAAATGGCTTAATTTATTGTATTCTCCAACCTCATCATAAGAAGCCGCTAAAATATCATCCAATAATGCTATGGCATATTTCTCTTTCCCACTTACGAGCATGCAAAAAGACAATATATGCACTCGCATCCAGGATGGAACATCCTTTGTCATATCTGCCACGTCTTGTAATATAACTTCCTGCTCCTCTATTAAATTATGTTCTATCGTTTTCTCTATCTGCTTTAATACCGCTTCTATTTCCCCGTATTTTGAGAAATATAATTCCATTGGGTATTCTTTTATGGTCATCAGATATTCTTTTATGGTCATCTTTCTCTTCCTTGTTCATATCGCTATATTTTGGCTTTTCCCTTGTAAACTCTTTCACTTTTAGTATATAATAACCCTATATGTAATGCAAACGATATGCACTTAGGAGTCTATATGAATATTTTAGTTTACCGCTATGGAAGTATCTGTGAGCCTGATATTATAACTGGCTTTGAAGAACTGGGCAATACCGTACACGAAATTACCGCAGAAATCTACAATAAAAATCTTTTGCCCTCTGAAGGAGTAACTCTACTGAAAAACGAACTTCTTTCGCACAGTTATGACTTTGTTTTCAGTATCAATTTCTTTCCCTTTATTTCAGAAGTATGCAATATATTTCAAATACGCTACCTCTGTTGGACAGTGGACAGTCCGGTAATGGAATTATATTCGGATTCTATCACAAAGGCATGGAATCGGATTTTCCTGTTTGATCAGGCACAGTATGATGAATTTTATCCCAAAAATCCAAATTGTATTTTTCACCTGCCACTTGCCAGTAACCCGGAACGTTGGGATCAAGTCATCTCACATGCTACATCAAATGACATCAAACAATTTTCCTCAGAGATTTCCTTTGTCGGTTCACTCTATACAGAAAAATCTCCCTACGACAGGTTAAAAAATGCGCCCGCCTATCTCAAAGGCTATTTAGAGGGCATTATGTCAGCACAATTAAAAATTTACGGCTACAACTTTTTAGAAGAACTTTTGACTGACGACATGGTACAAGACTTTCGTGCGCATCTTCCTGGATTTTATACTCCACCAGAACACTTTACACGAAATGACCGCGTTGCAATGGCTCGCATCTATCTGGAACCAAAAATTTCTGCGATGGAACGGATACAGGTTATGAAGCTTTTAGGTGCTCGTTACCCTCTAAATCTTTATACTGGAAGTGATACGACCGGTCTTCCCGTTAATGCTTGCGGTCTCGTAAAAACATTAACCGAAATGCCTCTTGTATTTCACTACAGCAAAATCAACCTGAATATTACCTCTAAATCCATTCATGATGGTCTTCCCCTGCGGATTTTTGACGTTTTAGGTTGCGGTGGCTTTTTACTGACAAATTATCAATCCGAACTCACAAATTACTTTACCCCTGGGTCAGATTTAGATTGCTATACCAGCGAAGATGACCTATTAGAAAAAGTGGACTATTATCTGACGCACGAAAATGACCGAAACGAAATTGCCCACAACGGATATGAAACTATCAAAAAATATCACAATTATCCAGAACGGTTGCTACAAATGATTTCTCTTGCCTATGGAATTACGGAAGGAGCTCTATGAAACTATTATTTCTTGATTCACCCGCTTTTGCTAAGCAGGATATGCTTGATGCATTTACAGAATGTAATATCGAATACGATTTATTTTTTCACGAAGCCTATCATGATCGGAAAAATGCTGATTTTGACCAGGCTTTTGATATCGCTGTAGAAAAAGCATCTTACGACTTTGTTTTTTCCTTTAATTATTTTCCCATTATTTCCAATAATTGTCAAAAACATGGCATCAAATATGTTTCCTATGTCTATGACAGCCCTCTTGTTGCATTATATTCCTGTTCTCTTATCAATCCCTGTAACTATGTTTTCTTATTTGACAAAGCCACCTATCTAAACTTTCACAACGCGGGGATAAAAAACGTTTATTATCTGCCCTTAGCTGCAAATGTCAAGCGTCTGCAGGCAATGGTCTGTCCCGAAGACATTCGTCCCAAAATTGAAGCTGATGTTTCATTCGTTGGTTCTCTCTATAATGAAGACCATAATTTCTATGACCGATTAGACAAAATTTCGGATTTCACAAGGGGATATCTGGATTCCATTATGGCTGCACAACAAAAGGTCTACGGAAGCTTTTTCTTAGAGGAATTACTGACACCACCAATTTTAGAGGATATACAGAATTGCATCCCTTATCAGCCCATGTCAGATGGCACCGAAAGTACGGCATATGTTTATGCTAATTATTTTTTATGCAGAAAAATCACATCAAATGAAAGACTTTCACTTTTAAAGCTTGCATCAGATACATTTCCGGTAAAATTATATACACACCAACCCTCTAACCGGTTACCACATGCCCAATTTATGGGACCTGTCGATTATTATAGTACAATGCCGCTAGTCTTTCAATACAGCCATATCAACCTTAATATTACCCTAAAAAGCATCCAAACCGGAATTCCACTCCGGTGTATGGATATTTTGGGAAGCGGTGGTTTTCTGCTTACTAATTTTCAAAGTGATCTACTTGATTTCTTTGTGCCAGACGAAGACTTTGTGTTCTATGAAAATGAAACAGATTTTATCAATAAAATCCGATATTATCTTACACATGAAAAAGAACGTCAGCAGATTATTGCCAACTGCACCGAAAAAATGTTAGAAAATCACACCTTTGTACATCGCATTCATACCATTTTAAATATATTATAGTAATATATTCAAAGGAGATGCCCAAAAACAGTTTTAAACTGCCTTTAGGCATCTCCTTTAATCTTTCATCAAAATTTCTTCTATGTCTTCTGTTAACATTTTGACTCCCTTTTGATAACCTTTATACAAAGATAATCCCTTTTTCAATAAATCCTTTGGTTCGATTTTTTCCTCCGTATAAATTTGATCTCCCAGTTCATACTCCTCCTTATGCGCATACATAGAGATAAAGTCTAATATTGTTTCTTGATCAATTTTCTCGTACTGCATGCTGATATCTTTCAATTCTTTCAAAAGATCTTCCTTCGAAATTGAAGAAACCTCTACCCTTGTGAGCAAACTTTCCTGCCACTCTATCATCGCATCCACTTTTTTACTAAATTCCTCTACTTCATCTTTTATCTCACGTAACTTTCCTAATAGTTCTACTTGCTGCTCTAATGAAAAAGCTGCCGGTATCTGCTTTTCAATTTCATAAAAATCCAAACTTTCCCCACATTCCTGTTTAATAGTTTCTGCAAATGTCTGAATGATAGTTCCCTCAATTTTTGCGCCACCCTCAGTAGCATCAATGACTTTTATCTGATCCTGATTTATCTTTATAACCTTCTCAAACCACTTCTTATAACACCACATCTGAAAATCTGTATTCAACATCGTTCCATCAATGCTCTCCACTTCAACCAATTTCTGACCCTTTATATATTCATTATTATCACCAAACATTCCAACAACTTCTTTAGTATGAGACAACCCCCCTGTAAAGGCTAAATCCTGTCCAATTAAAATAACCGTTCGAAAGCCTAAATATAGACCAATAACAAATGCTTCGCAGGAAACAGAACCTCCAGATGGAAAACTCGGTATCGGATATCCTAGTTGCTCTTTGATTGTCTCATTCCATTTATGATAAAATGCTCCATAGTAAAAGACATCCTTTCCATAGTTTTCCGCAATTGATTTGCGTGTAGTTCTTGTATATGCCCAAACGATGTCTCTCAAATCAACCCCCTCGAAAAAACGCTCCGGTGACTTTGCGTCTACTGTACACACCAAATCAGGACGTACCCCCGCTTTTAAAACTGTTCTAAGAGCTGCATCCACCACAACAATAAACGCTTTACCCTGCGCCTGTCTTAATAGATGAACATTCTTATCTAACGATGGTCCAGCAGATACAATAATGCATGGTATCTTCAACAAATCATATTTTTCTAACGCTAATCGCAACTGTTCTATATTTTTATGATATATCATATTTTTCATATGATATAGCGTGTGTTGCGGTATTAATCGCTCAAATGCCATGCCAGTACTCTTATTTACCAGTTCATTTCGAATTCGGTCTACTACACCATCCATAAAATTCTCACACAACTCATTATGCAACACATCATATCCCGGCAAAATGCAAAACTCCAATAATTTAATTCTTGTGTAATCAATAATTTTACTTAAAAATGCATCCATATCATGTTCAAGTTCTGTAAAATAAGGAATCACATTTTTTTCTTGTATAATATCACTTATCTCAAAATAATGACAGTTCATTGCAAATAATTCTAAATCTGGTTCACATATTACAATAAGGTTCGTATCATCACATTTCTTTAAAAATTCCCGCACACTTCTTCCATCTGAAAATCCAAAGATAAAATATATCCCATACATTCGAATCTGATATCGGTCAGCATATATCTCCGCTGCTTCCTGCGGGTTTTGTCTACTGTTTAGTCTCCAAATCCGTTTTCCCGATTTTACCCATGGAATTTGTAACCCATTTGCTGCCATCTCAATTCCCATCCTGCCAGCAACCATATCTATATCAATTTTTCTTATTTTCTCCGCTAATAATTCATATCTTTGCTCTATTGCCGCAATATTTTTTTCAAAAATTTCCATATCTTTACACCCTCATATATTTTGTTCTTTTATTTATTTTGAAAATAAAACTGCGTAAAGAGTGTTGCTTTTTCCATCAAGCAGTCTGCCATTCCAATCATATCCAAACTCTTATAATTCTCTAACAATTCTCGTTGCATCAATAGTGCAAAGTTCCCACCTGTTTCCATCTGCTCTTTGGTCTGGTTCTGTATCATGCTCTGAAATATAAGTAGCAGTTCTTTTACCTGCTGCATGGCTTCTCGTTCCTTATTTTGATATAATACCAGTGCTGCTTCGCTTATCTTTTCCTGTAACTCATTCTCACTCATGGTTCTGATTACCCCTATCTTATTCTTTTTTTGAATATTTTTCAATAAATTTAAAAAAACCGGCAGTAAACTGCCGGTTTTTTTAGTTAAATTACTGTAACAGAGATAATACACCCTGAGTAGACTGATTAGCCTGAGCAAGCATAGACTGTCCTGCCTGAGCAAGGATGTTGTTCTTGCTGTACTCAACCATCTCTTTAGCCATATCTGTATCACGGATACGAGATTCAGCTGACTGGGTATTCTCAGAAATGTTATCAAGGTTAGCAATCGTGTGCTCTAAACGATTCTGTAATGCACCTAAGTAAGAACGCTGAGCAGATACTAAAGAAATAGCTCCCTGAATATTGCTCATAGCTGCTCCTGCCGCGCTGAAAGATGTTACCTGTAATCCGCTAACACCAATTGCACCAGCTGACATAGCATCAATAGAAATAGTGATAGCCTGTCCGCAAAGAGAACCTACCTGAAGACTCTTTCCAGTGAAAGCACCATCAATCAAGTTCTGTGTATTAAACTGAGTTGTAGAAGAAATTCTGTTAATCTCGGATGTTAACTGATTAATCTCAGCCTGAATAGCTCCTCTATCAGCTGTGGTGTTGGTATCGTTTGCTGCCTGAGTAGCTAACTCGTTCATACGCTGTAAGATAGAGTGAGTCTCGTTTAATGCACCCTCAGCAACCTGGATTAAAGAAACACCGTCCTGTGCGTTTGCAGAAGCTTTGTTTAATCCACGGATCTGGCTTCTCATTTTCTCAGAAATTGTTAAACCAGCAGCGTCATCGCCTGCACGGTTGATTCTGTAACCAGAAGATAATTTCTCAGAAGATTTTGCCTGCTGTCCTGTTGTGATACCTAACTGTCTGTTAGCGTTCATCGCTGTAAGATTGTGCTGTACTACCATAATTCATTTTCCTCCTTGAATTGACTGCAGCTTCCATGCTGCATATTAATTGTTTTACATAACTTCCATCTTCCTGACCGTACGCTTCATTCAGACTTCTGTTATCAAGTAACCTTCCCAAGTAATATTTTATTACTTTGTTTACTTGTAATATATATCGGAACAAAGTTCCGATACTTTATAGAAAAAAGAAAAAAATTTTTCTTTTTACTATTTTTTGTTATCTAGAAACTGTGGATCATTATAATTAGCCTTCATCATGTTTTTGTAATATTGATTCACAATCTTCTGGCTTTTGCGGACTTCTCTCGCCTGGGAACGCACTGCTGCAAACTTCTGCTGCATCAGTTCCTTATTCTGAGCCTCCTGTTTCTGAATCATAAGGCTCTTATCCGTAATCTTACGAATTAAATCCTGCATCGTATGAATCTGCTCTTTGTATGTTTCGCGATTCTCATTCAGCTCGTCCCTTACCCTGGCAAACAGTTCCTCAAACCCACTGTCTAGCTGATCTAACTGTTCAATATATTCCGACTTTTTTTCCACTATTTTGTCGAAATCATCCGGGTCTAAGTTAGGATCTTCTAATCCCTCTCTCTGTTCCTGATCCGCTAAAATGATTTCATCTAATATCCGAATCTTTTTTTGAAGACTCTCAATCAGAATATTGATGTACAAACTATTCATGTGTCTTTATCACCTTTATCTTAGGAAGAAGCATGGGCTGTCCGCATCACTTCTTTCCATGTATCACGCATGGTTCTTAAGTGTTTCAGCACCTCTTCTAGAATCTCTTTGTCCTTTTTCACATTAGCTTCCTGAAGACGCACCATAAGATAAGAATACACCGAATCAAAATCCTTTGCCACCGGATACTTGTGATCTAAGGTTGCCTGAAACTCCTCTATAATGCGTTCCACTTTCATAATATTATTATGAGCTTTTTCCATATTCTTTTCTTCTATTGCCATAACAGCAATATTGCAAAACTTAATCGCACCTTCATAAAGCATTAAGGTAAGCTCTGCAGGCGATGCTGTCATAATTTTATTATTTGCATATGCTGTATATCCCTGATTCTTCAGCATAATATAACCTCCCTGTTGTCTTTATTATCAGCCTCCAAACAAATTGCTCATAGAAGATGTCTGGCTTTGTAATTTGGAAAGTGCCGTCTCCATTGCGGAGAATTTCTGATAGTAATAATCCTCCTGTGCCTGGAGTTTTTCTTCCCACTTTTTGATAATATCCGTATAATCACTGTACTCAGACGCCATTTCCTTATCATTATATACCTTATAAACACTGCTTAAGGTTGTAGACTGCATCTTCTTGCCCATTGTCTGATACAAATTGTTAGTAAGCCCCTGCATGAACTCAATTACCGTATCCGGTTCTTCCGTCAGTGCTTTCATCAGTTTATCAGAATTACCTGATACAGACGCATCATCCTCATCACCATCAATATGATAAGCATACTGCTCATTTTCTGCCGCATTCAGGTATCCTAATGTCTTAATACCAAAGCTGGAGAGATGGTACGTTTTTCCATTGACCTTCACTCCTTTGCTCATAGACGATGTCATGGCATTCATAATGCTCTCTAAGCTGTCATCACGGCGTAACAATGAAGATTTGATTTTCTCTTCCCACTTCTCAATTTCCGTATCAGACATTGCATCTTTTTCTTCGTCCGTCAATGGCTCATAGCCCTTTGCAGAAGCTGCGTTATAGAGAGATGTAATTTCATTAATTAAAGCGTTATACTGTGTCAGGAAATCTTTAACTTTATCATACATTCCCTGTGTATCGCTCTGGGTTGTAATCGTAATCGCATCTCTTTCATCTGGACCTGTCACCGCCTGTGCCGTAATGGTAAGTCCGTTGATAGAAAACGCATTGGAACTTCCGGTGTACTCAATACCATTCAAGTTAATAATGGCATCCTGCCCATCAACTTTTTTCGCATCAGAATTACTGTTTGCCTGAAGATAATCCAGGTTTTCCTCCGCTGCCTCAACCTGATTTACAAAGTTATTGATTGCATGCTGCTGTTCTGTGCTTCCCGCAGTCATTTTCGCAATATCAGCGAGAGCGCTATGCTTGTTCATAATCTTCTTGTAGCCATCTACATGAGTACCGTCAGCTTCATCATAGCCGGAAATATTTTTATTATTTTCATCAATAACATTTGCAAACGTATTCGTCTTAGCAGTAACACCTGCTGCACCGCCATTTGCATATGCGTCTTTAATCGCCTGTGCAATATTCGCTCTGGTATATGGATCATCTGTTTGTAATACCGTATCCGAAACTGCTTCAAAACTGTTTACTTTACTGATATTGCTTGTCAAAGCTGCAATCGCATCATCCGTAAGACCAGAAGCCGTCTTTAACTCTGTCAATGCATCAGAAGATAATTTTACACCAGACAAGGCTGCGCCCTGTGTATACTCTGTCTTTTTAATTTCCTCACCTGCTCCAACAGTGGCTGTTTTACCACCTGCCACTACTGCACCAGATGTGGTATCATATTCCTCCATCGTAGTACCATTCAGCCGATACGTTTTTCCATCAGAGCCAGTATATATCTGTGTCCCCACTTCATTCTGAGTATATGTAACACCTGCAT
>JAQXXN010000164.1 GCA_029226085.1 Thermoflexaceae bacterium | reverse complement strand
CCTGCAAGATTCTCAAAGGCATTCTGAAGAATCTCACCGCTTGCCACGGAAACCATTACATATAGAGTATCGTCAGACTCCTTTGCCTCAATCTCATTAATAATGTTAATAAACGGTTCTTTCGGCAACTTTAAATCAATTCTCGCAAGACCGGTCAGAATAGAATCCATATGCATTTCGGATGAACCGCCCTCAAGCACAACTCCTGTTTTGGAGTATAAATCACATCCGTTACTCACAAGACGAATTCCCACATTATGTCCCATCAGTTTTTCACACAGACCTGCCACAATGGAAATACACTCTTCCATAAGATTATCCGCTTCCCAGTTCGTTTCCGATTCCAGATTCAGAAGCAGGCAGACCTGCTGACTTGCCGTATAATCATGCACATTTACCTTAAAATCTCCCGTGCGCGCAGTCGCTTTCCAGTTAATGGACGACATGGTATCCGTGGAAGAATATTCACGGATTCCACGAAACTCAAAGGGATCTTCATAAAGATACCTTCGTGTCAGAAGTTCACCCATGATTTTCTTAAAAGGAATCTCAAGCCGTTCCCCGTCAGCAAGCTGTGGAAACACGGTAAGTTCTGTATACACAGGCATATGTTTGATATACTGGATATTGAAAAAAAGATTTGTTGATACCAGACTAAGTTCCGTAATGGTAAAAAAGCCTCTTCTGGCACATACAAACGGAAGTGTCCGGGTTATCTTCTGATAAAACAATAAGGAAAAAATGTCATCCTTATAACACTGATCGGATACGGAAACATTGTCTTCCATATCCAGGAATTTCAGATTACGGTCTATTATGAATTTTAAATGCAGCATAAGCAAAGGTAACACTTTATTATTGGTAATTACCTCAATCAGGTTTACTGTTTCACCTTTTACTGCCTGTTTTCTGGCAAAATCAACGGAAACAGAAAGCCCCTTATTCCAGTTTTTCTCATAGAGCTTATTTTGCAGGAAATACACTGCTGCCGCTCCGATTAATACTAAAAAAAGTATCATTCTTTATCCCATTCCTCTGTCGGAACCGCAGTCTGCTCAACGATTCCCCTGATTAAATCATTACGCCCGCTGCCCGTATGTCTGCCGGCTGTTACGGAAATTCTGTGTGCAAATACCGGCACGCTTAATTTCTTCACATCCTCAGGAATGACATAATTTCTTCCCATGACATACGCATAACTTCGTACGGCATTGAGCATTGCAAGGGATCCTCTCGGACTGACTCCCGTGGTAATGTTCGGATTTTTTCTTGTCGCCTCCACAATATTGGCAATATAGCTTATTATATCTTTATGAATAAAGACATTCTTATATTCCCTTCCGGCACGAAGAATATCTTCTTCCGTGCAGACACTCTGTATGGTTTCTGCCGGATTTTCCTTCAGGAAACGGTTCATGATGGCAACCTCTTCCTCTAAGGAAGGTGTTCCCATGCTAAGCTTCATTAAGAAACGGTCAAGCTGTGCTTCCGGAAGCGGAAATGTTCCTGCCGTCTCGATTGGATTTTCTGTTGCAATGACAAAAAAAGGAGCTGCTAACGGATAAGTAACCCCATCAATGGTAACCTGCTTTTCCTCCATGCACTCCAAAAGGCTGGACTGCGTTCTCGGTGTTGCACGGTTAATTTCATCCGCAAGGACAATATTTCCAAATACAGGCCCTTTCTTTAACTGAAACTCACCGGACTTTTGATTATACACATTCAGTCCCGTTACATCTGCCGGAAGAAGATCCGGCGTAAACTGGATTCTGGAAAACTTTAAATCAACGGATTTTGCCAGCGTCTTAGCCATGACCGTCTTACCGGTTCCCGGAACATCTTCCAAAAGGACATGGCCTCCGGCAACCATGGCGGTAAGCACCAGATCAATTACTTCGGATTTTCCGACAAGAACTTTTTCGATATTTTCTTTAATCTCATGAATATTTGCCATAAATACTCCTTTCCTGATTCCTAATTACCACATTCCACACTGATCCTGTTAAATGTCCCCATGATATCTTCCGTGCTTATCTTCTTTTTTTCTTCTCCTGACTTATCCATGATAACGCTGCCTTCATGCATCATCACAAGACGGCTTCCATATTCCACTGCATAGCGGAGATTATGCGTAACCATAAGGGTTGTCAGTTTCTTTTCTTTTACGATTTTATCGGTAAGTTCCATGATGATTTCTGCAGTTTTCGGATCCAGGGCAGCCGTATGTTCATCCAGAATCAAAAATTCAATCGGAGTCATTGTCGCCATTAAAAGTGCCACTGCCTGGCGCTGTCCGCCGGATAATGCACCCACGCGGACATGAAGCTTATCCTCCAGTCCAAGATTGAGCTGGGATAAAAGCTCTTTATAATAATCCATTCTTGCTTTGTTGACACAAGGCGTAAGACCGTATGCCTTTCCCTTATTGTCTGCAATGGACATATTTTCAAGAATTGTCATGGACGGGCAGGTTCCCTTTGACGGGTCCTGAAATACCCTTCCGATTCTTCTGTGGCGCACAAAATCCTTCTGTCTGGAAATGTTCACGCCGCCAACGATAACCTCACCTTCCTCTACCTCAATACTTCCACAGATAATATTAAGGAGCGAGGTTTTTCCGGAGCCGTTGCTTCCCACCACGGAAACAAATTCTCCATCCTCTACCTGAAAACTAAAATCCTTAAAAAGGCACATTTCATTGACAGAGCCCATATTATAATATTTGCTTATATTAACCAGTTCTAACATGCTTTCACCTTTTTCTTTCTTTCATTTCCAAGTACCAGAATAATCAGAAACATCACTGCCGTTACCAGCTTCAAGTCCCTGGATTCCAGTCCGATGCGGATTGCAAGTGCCACACATCCCTTATAAATAAGTGAGCCTATGATTACACTTGTGGTAACCTTTAAGAATGTAATATTCTTAAAAATACTGGTTCCGATAATCACGCTGGCAAGACCGATTACAACCGTACCGGTTCCCATGGAAACATCAAAATACCTCTGCTGCTGTGCAAACATGCAGCCGCTTAAAGTAACCAGTCCGTTTGCTATGGCAAGACCCATGATTTTAATCAGACCCTTATCCACGCCAAGCGATGTTACAATGGTATCGTTATCGCCAACTGCCCTTAACATGAAACCGGATTTCGTCTTAAGATAGGCATCCAGCAATAATTTAACAATAACCATCAAAACAAAGATTACAATTACTACTTTGTATCTGGATAACGATTCCGGAATAATGGCATTTACAAGATCATTATCAAAAATATTCTGACAGGTATATATCGGAAAATTTGCCCTGCCTGCAATCCTCAAATTTACCGTATACAGTCCCGTCATCATGATAATTCCGGACAGTAAATCACGTACCTTTAATTTCACGTGAATGATTCCCGTAAGTATTCCCACCACGGCACCTGCCACAAACGCAATAGGAAGCGTCAGGTACGGATTGCATCCTTTATCAATCAGCACCACGGCTATTGCCGCACCCATCGGAAAGCTTCCATCCACCGTCAAATCAGGAAAATCCAGTATTTTATATGTTATGTACACACCCAGAGCCATGATGGCATATATCATGCCCTGCTCCAGCACGCTAAGTAAAAGAGTCATAAAGCACCTCGGTCATAAAAAATTCGTATGGTTTATTATAAACAATTTGGGGCAAGAAATCAATTACTCATGGAAGATGTTTTGTTTATCGGGGAGGTTTTGTTTGCAAATTGGGGGTTGTGGAGCTGAAGTGTCGGATTCTCCTGCCGGATGTGGATAGACTGTGGAGGGCTGTCATGGAGAACACGAGAGGGTATGCGGATTTCGAATTGTGTCTTTTCTAGCACAATACATTTGATTTGCTGACGAGTGACGAGTCGTCTGCAAATGCCCATCCATGGGCAAAGCAGACTCAATCCGCCGTCCTGGCGGATTGCCTCTGGGTATGGAGGTA
>JAQXXN010000163.1 GCA_029226085.1 Thermoflexaceae bacterium | reverse complement strand
TTGGTTTTTCCCAATTCTTAACACACGGTTCAATTCCTTTTACCACACTCGGTGCACGGAATACCGTACCATCCAATGCTGCACGAATCGTACCATTTGGACTCTTCCACATTTCCTTCAAATTATACTCTGTCATACGGGCTGCATTTGGTGTAATGGTTGCACATTTTACTGCAACACCATATTTCTTTGTTGCTTCTGCTGAATCAAAGGTTACTTTGTCATTGGTTTCGTTTCTGTATTCCAATCCTAAATCATAGTACTCAGTTTTCAAATCAATGTATGGAAGCAACAGTTCATCCTTAATCATTTTCCACAGGATACGTGTCATTTCATCTCCATCCATCTCTACTAACGGGGTGGTCATTTTAATTTTTTCCATGTTCAGTCCTCCTAGTATGGTTTTTCACTTCTAATCCCACATTTTACGCATAGATTAGCATTTTGTCAAATTATCCGCTGTATCTTGTCCTTTTTTTACATATTCACCTATTCGTCTTCATCCTGAAAGGAATCTTCTGAACCGGAATCTTTATCCGTATCTGAACGTCTGCTAATCACAAACATAGCAACTAATACAATCACCGAAACAATCAGAATAACTGCCGCAATCCATGGACGGAACCCATCTCCTGTTATAGGCGAGCTTACAAATGCACTTGCTATAAAATTAAAAATCAGATTCATTCTTATTTCCTCTTTTCTTTATTACTCTTTCTCAAGGACTTTTTTCCTGTCCTCTTTCCTGCTTTTATATCTGTTGTCTGTTCTGCCTGTATACGTTCCCGATACTGCTTATAATACTCTATATATTCCTGAGTAATTAATTTATTCTGGAATAAAGCCTGCAATGTTTCCTCATATTCTTGTTCTGCTACATCGGAAGATGCCAGATTATGTAAAATGTCATTAACATTTTCCTGATACTCCTTTGCCGTTATCACCTGTTCCCGAAATAAAATGCTTCGCGTATATATTTCCTTAAAAAATGCATTATATCTTAAGTCCCGTGTCACAATATCGTCCACCTGGAATTCCAGTTGCAGCATATCCATTACGATTCTGGCTGACGGATTCGTAATCCGAATTCCGTTCCCCATTTCAAATAAATTCTTATATACTACCGGTCTCCCATCTTTATCCCCTTCATGGTATACCGGCAAAAATGGAGAAAACACCGTAGACAGCAAACTCTCTTTTCGAAATTGCAAATATTCATCTTTCGCCTGACAGATAACCCCCCGTCGATATTGCAAAGGTGAAAGCTTACCGGCAGGCACTGTTATTTCCTGTATATCCTTCCCAATCACAAGGAAATGAACTTGGCTGCGATGCAGCCAAATATAAACAGGGCTTTGATATACTCCTTTTTCTTTCCACTCATCTATTATAATGGTACGATGATCTTTCCGAACTTTGTACTTATAAAAAACCTGCTTCATTGCTTTCGCATCATATTCTGCCAGAAGCTGTTCTGTTTCTTCCTTCTCAATCCTTTTATCCGGCTCGGGTGCTTTATCTGATTCAGGTGCTTTATCTGGTTCAAGACTTTTTTCCGCTTCCTGTATCCTGTCAGATTTAAGAATTTTATCCTGACTTGCCGCAGGCGGCTCAATGGTCTGAGTATTTTTCTCTTTCTGTCTTGGCTTTTTTGAAGGACTGGCTTGCTCAATTTCTGTTTCTTCAATTGTAAAATTTATCCACAAGGCAATTGCTGCAATCCCCACTGCAACGCCAACCAGAAACAACAGCATGGAATTCACAAAAAAAGAAGAAATGACAAGTCCTACCCCCACCAGTATACAAATCGGAATCGCAAGTACATATAATTTTGTCAACCAATTTCCATACCGTAATCCGGTTAAAAACTTTTTCATTTCCTCTTCTCCTCACTATTCTTTTATGTCTGTTTCTAAAACTGATACATCAGGCACCGTTTTCCGTGTGGAACCTTTGAAATTCCGGACAGCCACTGTTGCCTGATTTAATGGTATATTCGTTCCGGCACCTGCAATACAGCCCCCCGGGCATCCCATTCCCTCAATCAGACAGCCATTTTTCCTTCCGGCTTTTGCCAGCATCAGCATCTTTCGGCACTCACTTAATCCTTCCGCATGCTCAATATTCACTTCTACATCCGGATGATATTCTTTGATACATGCCTTTATTGCATCTGCCACTCCACCAGCCACAGCATATCCTCTTCCGGCTCCTGTCGCATCTTCCATCGGAACTCCATGCCGAAAATCATCAAATTCTATATCCTGAACAATAAACATGGCATCCAATTCTTCAAATGTAATTACAAAGTCCACATCACTTCGCACCGTTCGTCTGGATGCTTCCAGTTTTTTTGCTGCACATGGTCCAATAAAAACAACTGAAGCGTTGGGATGCTCTTTTTTAATAATACGTGCAGTTGCCACCATAGGTGTTAATTCATTGGAAATCATACTGATTGTT
>JAQXXN010000162.1 GCA_029226085.1 Thermoflexaceae bacterium | reverse complement strand
GCCGGTATCATTACCACCATGAAGACTGCCGATTTATTGAAATTATTGATATATTTCTTAAGAACCGGCGCAATGAGATAAAAAAACACAAAGCAGCTAATTGTCCAAAGCCCCCACAAATTATTCCAGAAGTTATAATCTCCGGACGGCACCCAGGTATTAAGACAAAGAAAATACCGAAGCCATCCAAGATGACAGTAGGTATCTTCCGGCATCTGCCTAAGTCCTATATCCCAAACAAAAATTCCCACGAGAAGAATAGCGTAGTACGCCGGTATGATTCTGGAAACACGCTTTACATAATATTCTTTTAAAGACTTACTGCGATTTAGCGATTCAAAAATCAGGAATCCGCTGATGACAAAAAATACACTGACTCCGTATCCGCCATTACTTACAATGTCACATACAGACCGAGGAAGTTCCGGCACAAATATCAGTAAATGTATGGTAAATACCATCAATGCGGCACATATTCGCAAAATGTCAAATATAATCATGGTGTCTCCTTTCCGTAACATGCCAGCTGTTTTCATAATTTATAAAAATCTCTTTGGCACTTTTAGTACCCTTGTAAGAATTTCATTCAATATCAGGCATCCGAATAATCCCACAAAGAAACGGATTGCAAAAAAACCGCCCCAGTCAAGCAGCCAGTTAAACCCTATCTTTCCAAGTACACTTACCATGACAGAAATAATTGTCATGTGAAACGCCAGAATAATCAAGGTATTCTGCCCCACATAGGATACTGCACATCTTATGACCGTAACTTTTTCCAGTATAAGGCTGATGAATATTACCATGACACTTCCAAGTGTTCCCAGCATCAGATAAACCAGCATGGATTTTCCGTAATCCTGTACTGCCATGTTCGCCGGTCCGTTAAAATGATGCAGCAGAGCAAATACCACAAGACATACCAGTGGAATCCACACATGCTTTTGAAGGATTTTTACAATGTTATATCTGCGCATGCATAAACCAATCAGCATGAAAACACATCCAAGCAGTGCCATTTCAAAGCTCCACGGCAGATACACCGGTAGAAACCTGCATAGCATCCATGAAACTACACATAGTATCAGGGAAGAAACTGCAATCTTTCTGACGTCAAACCGATGTTTTAACACATAGTATATAATGATATAAAAGAAAACCGATGCCACTGCCATTGCCGTCAAAAACCACAGTGGCCCGTTTCCGAATACAAAGCCTTCCAGGTTATTCTCTGCCGGTACATTCTTATAGAAAAGTGACGAAGAATATACAAAGCCTAAAAGCCCTTTCAAACCAAGCTCCATGGTAAACTCATGGGTCAATACCAGTTTTAGCAGATATTTTGCATACAGAATCAAATTATAAACAAAATATGGTATCAGCAGTCTTTTTACTCTTTTTCGTACTGTTTCCCCATAGGAAGCAGTGCACGGTCTTTCCATGTCATAAAGATATCCCGACAGGATAAAAAAAAGCGGAATGTGAACCGAACCACAGAATGGAACATACGCATATTCAATGTGCCCCATGATTACCAGCATGATTCCAAGTCCTCTTGCTATATCCACATAATCAAATCTCTTTCCCATAATTTCCCCTTAATCACTCAGTCCTGACAACATATAGCGGAATATTTCCAAGCTTTGATGCCATGACGGAAAATGTACTGTTAAAACTGCCGTATATTTTACTGCCTGCCGAAAGACAAAGCATTTCCACATAGGCATCCTTTATTCCCTGCTCATCATCTCTCTTTAAAGACTTATCAGAAAAGGTAAGGATTCTCTCCCCAAAAACCTGCCTTAATTCTTCCTCCACACTTTTGTCATCCGATGCCAGATAAAAGTATGTGTCTGGTTCTGATTTCAGTTCTTCCTGCATTTTTGCAATAAATAACTCTAACGGACTGTTGGTGATGGATTCAATATGGTCCGTCCTGCGGACATGGACTCCCACAATTTTCTTTCCGTCAGCATCTTTTAAGATTTCATTTTTTCTTTGAATGATTTCCGGCTTTGGCGTAATGAAATCGAAAGCATGGTCTATTTCAAAGATATTCCAGAACGGGTTGGTTGCCTTAATATAGACATCCTTTTTTTCTTCCATCAGCCGCTTTATTCCTTCCTTCCCCTGCTTATCATATAAATTCATGATTTCATCGCACTCAAAAAAGGCTGCCGTTTTCTTCCTGTAAGACTTCTTTATGAAATTTCCCCGAAGCTGTCCGAAAATATCCAATTTATACCCATATTCTGCAACAGAAACCACCTCTACATCCTCTGGAAGGCTAAACAGCTTATCCATGGATGCACCAAGCACAGTTTCCTCTTTCCAGATTACGGTTAATTTCTGATTCAGTTCCTTTGCCGCATGATAGGCACTTGCAAGCGCAATAAAACGATTTCCAAGGCCAGCGCATGGTTCAATAATAATCATCTGATTTCCTCTCATCCGATTGGCTGTTTTAAGATTTTTCTCTTAACCCTGCCAAGTTTTCCTCTCATTATCCAGTACCAGCGTATGAGAATTGCCCGTGCCGCCGGTTTCTGATTCTTATACATACCTTCCATGTATATCTTGTCCCCGCCGATAAAATGTAGACTATATGTCGGAAGCAGCCCTTTGTCTGCTTTCTTTACATAACACGGTATTCCGTTCTTATATACAATCTTCTTAATGGTGGTAAGCCTGCTCACCACGCATTCCCCGCGCAGATAATTCTCTTCCCCGCTGATTGGCCCGCTGAATACAAAGCCATCACTGTCCGGTATCAGAAGGTTTAAGATGGTTCCCTCTGGTTTCTGTTTCTGCCACAGATAGAAAAGTGTCATCTCACAGATTCCGCCCGGAATGTTATATTTCTGATGTGCGTCCCACTTTGGCCGTAGCACATCCTCCATGTGATTCTCAAAAATATCGGTACAGTAATCCAGAAAATCCGACAGTGCTGCACGTTTAAAGTACGACAAGCCCACATTTGCCGCCCAGCGGTATTCATTGGGAATCTTCAGCGCTTCCATGTCCTGTGCTTTCGGAATTTCCATTGCCGCATCACAGGACAGAAACGGTTCATACTTTGCAAAATCCAGATAAACAAGGATGTCACTGTCTAAAACCACACATTCCTCATATCCGTTTCTCTTTAGATATTCCTCAAACAGGAAAAATCTCTTATAAATGCTAAGGGACCATGTATAAGGATAAGAAGACCAATTCTTAAATACCTTACAGAACTTTTCCAGCCGTTCATTCTTAAATTCGTCCACATGATGCCATTCCCTGCACCACTCCTTATTGGCTTCATCCCCGATGAGAACCACTTTCTCATTATATTTACATGCCTGATCAATGCAGTAGCGCAAATACGCCTGATTCTTCTTACCGCCTGTCTGTGGCTTTGCATTGGATTCGTGATGAATCAAAACCGGCAATACTCTCTTTGTGTCTGCCATGAATTCCTGCTCCTTACTCTTACTTTCAAAACAGTCTGCTATTTCCAGTAGGTTCCGCCTTCCACGGCACCATGATTCTTCGGTGTCTCACAATCCAGCGGATAGTTCCAGTATTCGTTATACATGGCGCGAATTTTAGGTTCCATCTCATCCCAGCGCTTTCCCTTAATTCCGAAAAAAAGCTGTAAAGCGCCGCCTACATGGATTGCCTGCTTCCCCTTTTTCTTACAGTGTGCCGCCAGAGGAAAGCCATAAGCACCGCACCCAATCAGCGCTATGTCATAGTCAATCTTATCGATTTCATCACACATATACTGTAATGCTAAGAACCAGTCGGTAAACCGCTCATCTTTCTGTCCGCCGGAGGTCTGTACCGCCTTTAGGGTCTTAAATTCACATTCCGGAAGGGTATCGGGATTGGCAAAAAGCTTCTCCCGGTTCTTTATCTGGCTTTTAATGGATTCTTCAAAGGGATGAACAATCAATACCTTCTTCCCCTTAAGCGCCCTTGTCCACGGTTCACTCGCATACCACGGTTCAAGACATGCAAGCCAGCAGGTTCCTTGTATATCTTTTGCATATTTTTTAATAAAATATTCTTCCGCACACTGATACCATACGCCCAGCATGTCAAGCTGTGCACAGCCATCCTTCATTACTTCATTGAACCGGCTAAGCATCGTCTTATCTTCGGGAAAGAACCCTGCGCAGGTACAAAGCTGCTCTGTTACCTTGTCTTCCTTGCTTGTCCAGTGAAATTCCGCCGTCCGCATGGCAAAAAGCTCCACACTTCCAAATCGTGCCGCCATGAATGGCTTGCCGCTTTCAATCTGTTCTGCCATGAACTTAGAAGCTGATTCGATGTCATAATATTTTTTACCTGCATAGGTCTTTTTATCAAAATTGTTACTGATATCCTTCGGGTAGAACTTGTCCCGGTAACGGAATCTTAAATTGTAATATAATCCCTGAAGCTTTTTTATCATTCTGCCTCCGAATATGTGTGCAAAATGGATAGATATGCACACGAAGTCTATTGTAGCATTTTATTCATTATAGGTTATAGTATAGCACAGGTTGGGAAATAGTAAAAGAAGAAATAGAGACATTCCCTTATCGAAGCCGCCAAAGAGAATAATATTCATTCTCAGCAATCAATACATATCTGTCCGTCAGAATATCATCTATTATAACATTCTCATCACCTTCCCCCAACAGCATAATCCATTTCACCTCTCCGTTGGCATATGTGGCATGAATCTTTTCTTTCAAATCCTCACTCTTGCTTCCCTGCCAGTCCTGCAAAACAAAATATTTATAACCGGGTTTTGCATCAAGTACCAGATACAATTCCGGCGGACAATTATATGCCACAAAAGAATCCCTCTCTTCAATTGGAATCTGTTCATACAATCCGATATAATACTGCACCCAATATGAATCATCATTACATAGCGCATTCAAAAAAAGCGGTACAACTTCCTTCCATCCAAAAACACATCCCTGTAAAACAGACAAAATAATAAAAAAGTAAAAAAATTTTTGTTTTATTTCTGCCCTATCTGCAAATAACCGATGAAGTTCCATCAATGTAATACTAAAATACGGCAGCGCAATGATTCCATAATGCAGGTATCCATTTCCCATGACAAAAATACAGATTGAACTAAATGAAACCAATATCCAAAGCATTCCCACCCTTTTTCGTCCATGGCTAAAGATAAGCATCATTACTCCGGTAACCAACAGACCATATGCGTACCAGAAACTCTTTATCATGGCAATATCAATCAGCGAACCGATTCCTGCTTCGCCTGCGGAATTTGCACCATATTGAAAATTATAGGTAATTGTCCCATACCACATTTCCCCAAAAGCATCATGAACAAAAAAATAAAAGAAAAACGGTATTGCCAATATCAAAACGCCTAAAATAAAACCTGCCGAATTATAAAGAATATTCTGCCATTTCTTATTCTTTATCAGTATAATTAAAACAAATACAACTCCAACACATATTCCCACAGCATTAGTAACTCTTGACAAAAGACAAAAAGCAAATGTTACGCCGTATACTATTGCGCCATGCCAATCATGTTCTACCTTTCCATCTGCCTGATTACTCCATGTAAAAAGATAATAAAACGATAGAAACAAAAACGGTAAGGCATATTCTTCCGATAAATTTCCTCCCTCAAAATTTGTAATCAGGCAAAAAATTGTCAATGCAGTAACCATTACAGATGTTTTCCAGTTAAACTCCTGCATAAACAGCTTTAACGCAAACACCTCCGCAGTCATCAGAAAAATTACCTGTAAAATGAAAATCCCAATCCTTGAATCATGAATCATACATCCAACAGCATTGATAAAAAACAATGCAGGGCCTTTATGATCAAACAGCCCTGCATACGGAAGTATTCCTTCGCTCCAATATTTCCCTATTATCCGGAATATGGCAGAATCACCGCCTACACCATGATACAAGGGCGAAGTCGTATAGGAACAAATAAGAAGAAAAAATACAGAAATGAAAAACAATACTAATACAGTAATTTTTTTAACCCAAAACCCGTTTTTACTCATTTGCGAAATCTCCTATTCCTCTCCAATATATTTGTATATTTGAAAATTACCATTATCAAATTCCAGCACATATTCCATCGGATGTTCTGTAACATACTCACGTAAATGATAAAAATTATCCTTAATAAAAAAGAATACATAATCTGCCCTGTCCAAATCGCGGACATCATCATATGTGTTATAACTGTACCGATGTGCATTCAGCCATAATGCCCTCGGTTTAAAAAACAGTACGATATCATCTTCATCCGTCTGCTCCATAATCCATTCGTAGGCCTCCAGTGCTTCCGGTGCATATGCAGAATCAATTTGCGGCTGGGTGTGAATTTTCCATATCATTCGCAAACTAAAAACCATCATAAAACCACAAACACAGACTGCACAATACCGTAGTATATTTAAAACCAGCTTCCCATCTGTTTTTTTCTTACAAATGACAAGTTTCTCAACCAGCCATTTTGCCCCGTAAAACGCATACATAAGAAAAAACGGATACAAATAAAATAAATACCTTATACTTGATACAAACGGTGTCAGGTATAACATTGCCATGGTTCCAAGCACAAATATCTCCGAAATGATTTCCTGATGAAATTTTGTGGCCATACCAATAAAAATAAGTATGAGTAACACAAAACCACAAATTACTGCCAGATAATTTCCCACATCAAAAAAATCCCTTAAAATTGTCAGATAATACCTCATATTGGAAAATACATAATCTGACGGCGCATATTGTATAAATGACACATAATCATTTCCCGTCTGTGGCAGTAGCACAGAAACGATTCCGTTTCCAAGGAAAAAGATAGCATATGGTAAACAATGTGCCAGAAAATTTACGTTTTTTAAATTGGTTCGTTGTAGCTGCTTCTTTATAAATGCCACATGTCCTGATAAAAACAGAATCCCCTGAATACATGCCAGTGTAAGCAGCAATACAATTCCGGGACTTCTAAGCTGGTATGCTGCAAAAGTACAGCAGCCAAAAATACCGCTCCATAAGTATTGCTTTTTCCCATCACTTTTCATTAATTCGTATAAGGAATGAACCGCAATCATGGTAAACATGGCACAAGGAATGTCTGTCAATATACTTGTTCCGGCTTCCATGTAATGCTTAAAGGCAACAAAAAATAAAATTACAATACAGGTATCTTTTGTATCAAGTCTTTGGGACAGGAACCTGTACACCGCATATACAAATATTGTTAAACAGATTGCCCCCATACTTCGGAATACAATTAAATGGAATCCGAAAATCCGGTACAATACTGCTAATATAACCGGCAAGCCCCATGAACAGATAACCGGATAGGTCCCTGCAATGGAATTTTCCTGAACAAACTGCATCAGCTTTACATGCTGTTTTAAAGTCCCGTCCGACAATGCAATCGCCTGTGCCAAATATGCACTAAAATCATCTCCCCAGTCATGTCCATCATAAATGTATGCCAGCGCAGAGAAAAAAGTTATGACAACAACCAATATCTCTATTTTGCGGGGATTTGCATTTATTATATTCCATGTTTTTTCTATTTTTTCATTTAGAGTTCTTCTTCTGGATATTAGAATACTTCCCATTAATAAGATAAATGTCTCAATTACAAAAACGATTTTTTGTTCCATTTGTATTCTCCGTCTATTTTTTTCCAATGTTCATAATGATAATTCCAATACTGATAATCACTGCCCCAAAAATCATGTTAGCGGTCACTTTTTCCTTCAGTATCAGAAAGGATATGATTACAATCAGAATATTTACAATTCCTCCAAGAATGGGAATGATAATCCCCAAGTCAAACTTACTTACTACTCCCAGATAAAGGCAAAAGCTTATTCCGTAACACAAAATTCCAAGAATCGTATATTTTGAAACAGACAGACCAATTACAGGTATGCAGATACCTTCTGGAATGGTCTGGCTACTGCCAATTTTGATTAATGTCAGTCCGCTTACCGAAAAAAGCACATAAATCACGCATAACAGATAACTCATTTTTTGATTTTCTCCTTATCATTCCGCATGTATTCTTTCTCTTTCTTCTCTTCTTTATCTCTTCGATTCTGCATGATTGCCAGCTCCTCTATGACAACCGAAAGCTTATATTCAATCTGGGAACCCTTTAGTGAAAGAAAAAATACTTTTATTATCAGCAGGAAAATGATTACAAGAAAAATGAAGTTAGCAGTAGATTCAATCCCTATCCAGCTGGAAACCGCCATGCCTATTTCCGGAAAAAAACTCAGTATAAGAATAAGGGCTGAAAAAAATAACCAGTAAAGTGCACCTTCTATTTTCATCTGTGATTTTCTGATTTTATAAAGAACATACTGGCTGGTAAACACACAAACCACGATCAGAAGTATTCTTAAGTAAATTGACATTCTTTCACCTCTTTCGGAAATTTTGTATGAAAATAATCGAACAGCACATCTGTATCATATATTTCATGGAACGCATTACATTAAGATAGCTGTTCCCAGCAATCCTTTCATCCATCTGCACCTGCACTTCCTTTACTGAAATCCCCGATTTTATCAGATAGGATATGGTATCCGGTTCCGGTCCGAAATTAATATTCTCTGCAAATTCTTTCAAAACCTTTTTTCCAAACATTCTCATCCCGGAAGTAGGGTCTTTTAACATAAAACCCGTTGATATTTTTATGATAAATGTAAGAATACTACTTCCCAGCATACGAAAGGATAATGGTTTCTTCTCATTCATGAACCTTGAACCAATGGCAATGTCCACATGATTTTTTTCGATTTCCTCCACCAGCGTCTTAATGTATTCCGGCCGGTGCTGCCCGTCTCCATCAAACTGTACTGCCGCATCATAGCCTTCCTTAACGGCATAGCGCATACCTGCCTGCACGGCATCCGAAAGTCCCATGTTTACCGGAAGATCAAGAAGGTTATATCCTCTTTCCCTGCAGATTGATGCTGTCTTATCCCTGGAACCGTCATTTACCACCACATAATCATATTGCGGATAGTTTTCAATCAAATTGTCCACTACTCTCTCTATATTCAGTTCTTCATTATATGCCGGAATAATAATTAATAATTTCACTACATCGCCTTCCATTTATTGTCTGTATAAATACTTTTTATGCATATAGATAATTCTAACACAAAACACGAAATATTACAATTGGATAATAAAAATACTCATACAGGCAATAATAAAGATATTTACACAGACAAGAAAGGGGAGTAATTTTTTGCAGCAGGAAATCGATTATGCAAAGCTGGGGGAAAAAATCAAAGACCTGCGTCAATCCATGGGATTAACACAGGACAATCTTGCAGAAATGGTCAGTTGTAACACTTCACACATCAGTAATATTGAAAATAATCATACAAAAGTATCGCTAAATGTACTTCTTGCAATCGCAAATGCCTTAAATACAAGCATAGACTACCTTCTGTCCAATCAATATGAAAACTGTGCATTAGCACTGGATAATGAAATATTACGCGCCATTGCCAATTTCAACATTGAGGAAAAAGAACGGGTTTTACGCATAATCCACGCCTTATAGCACATTCTCTTAATAATTGCTTTATTTACACAGGAATCATCTCGTTATATAATAACCATATAGCAATTTAGGAGATTACAATGAACATCTTATTAGTAAATACCACCTATCAGGGCGGCGGTGCAGAAAAGGTGACCCGCCAGCTCTTCCATGGCTTTGATAACACAGACATACAGATGCATCTTCTTGTGGGAAGAGGCGACCCTTCGGATTCTTCTTATGAAATCATATATGATAAGAAAATTCCTTACTTCTTTTCCCGGGCATATGGAAAGCTTGCACCTTACCGCAAATACGACCGGTATGCCACAAAGCGTATCATAGATACCGTCAAAAAGTATCACATTGATATTGTGCATCTTCAAAATATCCATGGAAATTACATGGGAATTCGTGACGTCGCCAAAATCAGCCGTCACTGCCGTGTCATCTGGACACTTCATGACATGTGGGCATTAACCGGCCACTGCGCACACGCCTTTGACTGTACAAAATGGATAGACGGAAACTGTACCGGCTGTCCGAAGCCGGAAACCTATCCTTCCATCCGGACGGATATTGCAGGCAGGATGCTTGACACGAAGAAGAAAAGCTTTTCCGGAAACCGAATCGTGTATGTTTCACCGTCCCGGTGGCTTTATGACCGTTTTAAGGAGTCCTTTCTAAAGGATGAAACCATCGAAGTCATTCATAACGGGATTGATATTCACAATTTCATGCCGGGTGATGTAATACTTCTCCGCGAGAAATACAACATCCCACAGGACAAGCACGTGCTTCTTTTTGCGGCATCCAACTTAAATTCACAGTTTCGAAGCTTTAAGCACCTTCTGATGGCGCTGGAACTTTTGGAAAACAAATCCGGTTACTGTCTTGTGGTACTTGGAAATTGTGACGACCAGATTACTTTTCCTCCGGAATTTCAAGTCATGCAGATGGGATACGTCACGGATGAGAAGAAAATGAATGAGCTCTATGCTCTTTCAGATGCCTATATCACGCCAAGCCTTGCGGACAATTTCCCCTGCACGACCCTTGAAAGCTTTGCAAGCGGAACGCCGGTCATTGCATTTGCCACAGGAGGACTTATAGAACAGATTGACCCTTCAACCGGATGGCTTGTGGAGTGTGGCAATCCGAAGGCACTTGCCGATGCCATCCAGACTGCTTTTACAGACGAAGCCCGTCTTGCGACCATGCGGGAAAATTGCAGAAAAAAGGCAGAAGAACTGTATTCCGAAGAATTAATGCTTGAAAAATACAAAGCATTATATCAGAAAGTATATAAAGGAGAATTATAATGTTAGCACCGGTTGTTGTATTTGTGTATAACAGGGCAGACCACGCCCTTTCAACACTGAACCACCTTTCCGGCAATTTCTTGGCAAATGAAACGGATTTATTCATCTACTGTGATAATGCCAAAAATGAAAATGTCAGGGAGGCTGTTGAGAATGTACGTGCCGTGGTTGATGACTTTGCACGTAATTCGAATTTTAAGAATGTCACAGTTATTAAGGCAGAGAAAAACAAGGGACTTGCCGCCTCCATCATCGGCGGTGCCTCAGAAATTCTTGAAAAGTACGGAAAAATTATTGTTGTGGAAGACGATTTAATTACTTCCAGGGATTTTCTGACTTACATGAATAATGCACTTGATTTTTATGAAGCAAATCCTAAGGTATGGTCCATCAGTGGTTACAGCTTTCCACTTAAGTCTCTCAAAACGTACCCGCATGATATCTACATGTCACCGAGAGGCTGCAGCTGGGGCTGGGCAACCTGGAAAGACCGTTTTGAAAAGGTTGACTGGGAAGTTTCAGACTTTCAGGATTTTATAAATGACCCGGAACGTGTAAAGCATTTTAACGAGGGCGGTCCTGACATGGCAGACATGCTCACAAGGCAGGTTCAGGGAAAGATTAATTCCTGGGCAATCCGCTGGTGCTATCAGGAAAGTAAGGAAAACATGTTCACGGTCTATCCGAAGGAGTCCCGAATCCGTAACATCGGTTGTGATAATTCCGGAACCAACTGTGTTGATTCCAGTCTTTATGATACGATACTGACTTCAGGAAATTCTGCATGTACGTTTGAGAACCTAAACCCGGAGGAGAAGATTATGCGGGAATTTCGCTCTATGTATGATTATTCACGGCTGGGAGGACTTAAGAGGAAAATATTGCGGTTGTTTATATAAAAATAGCGGTTCTTTGTGAAATGCAAAGAACCGTTATTTTATGCATATTTCTATATATCCAGCTGCTTTTCCACTACCTTACCGTCCTTAATCTCATAAACCACATCACAGTTCTTAATCGTTGTAAGCCTGTGCGCGATAATAATAAGTGTAAGCTTTCCATGCAGACTGTCAATTGCCTCCATTACTGCCTTTTCCGTTTCATTGTCAAGCGCTGATGTGGCTTCATCCAGTACCAGAAGCTCCGGCTGTCTGTAAAGTGCCCTTGCTATTCCGATTCGCTGGCGCTGTCCGCCGGACATTCGTGTTCCCAGCTCACCCACCATGGTATCAAGACCATCTTCCAATCCTTCCACGAATTCCTTAAGCTGGGCGTCTTCCAGTGCTTTCCATACCAGTTCGTCATTGATAAGCTCCGGCTTTAATCCGAAAGCAATGTTATTCCGTATGGTATCGTCCATGAGATAAATTACCTGTGGAATATATCCAATCTTACGGTGCCATCCTGCCATTGCTTCATGAATGTCCGTTCCGTCCACAGTGATACTTCCTGACTGATTCTGTAAAATTCCAAGCATTACATCCACAATGGTTGTCTTACCGGCTCCGGACGGTCCGATAAATGCTACGGATGTATTTTTCTTAATCTCTAATGAAACATTGTCAATTACATTCTTTTCTGCATTTTCATAGGCAAATGTCACATTATTCAGGTTAATGCTCTTCTCAAAGTGAATTTCCTTCTCCAGTGCTGTTTCCCTATGATTTGCTGCTTCTTCCATTTCCTTGACTTCGTTATAAACCTCTTCCACGGCTACCTTATTATACATGATGACACCGATGTAAGAAGAAATCTTATTAACGGATGGAAGAAGACGGAATGCCGCCAGTGCAAATACCGTGATAATCGGAATAAATGCTGCCGCAGAACTTCCTACCGATACCTTTACTGCCACAATGACAAGAATTACGGCAATTACCATGGTTTCCATCATCGGCTTTGGGATTGCGTTATACAGACCGTTTTTAACCTGGTTTTTGGCAAGTCCTGCCGCAATGTCCCAGAACTGATCCTTAAAAAACTGCTCATTATCCGAAATCTTGATTTCCTTAATTCCGCCAAAGGACTGGTGCATGCATTTTATCTGGGCTTCCACGAAATCCCTGTACTGATTGCCCATCCGCTTAAATGCCTTACGGAAACCGCGCATGAAACCAAGTGCAAAAATTCCAAGCACCACTGCCATGGAAATTGCAATGACCGGGTCCTGTGAAACCAGATATATAACAAGTGCAAGTGCCACAATACATTCAGATAAAAGCTGTGTTGAATTCAATACGGTTACATAAAACATGTTGGTATCCGTCTGTACGCTTTTTAACAGCTCCGCACTGTTGTGATTTACAAAGAACGGATAGCTTTTTTCCATGTAGCCGTTCATGACTTTACTGCTTAAATCCCGCAATCCGTAGTATGTAAAACGATACTGGAAATTGCTTAAGAATACCACGTAGATATTTTTTATGACAAAAAGACCGATAATCATGCCGCACATCAGGACAACCAGTGTGTTAAAATCCTTCACGCCGGTCAGTCTGCTTATCAGTGCCACGGTCTCATCCTGCATCATTTTTTCCGGTTCGGTTATCATTTCCACAAAAGGAAGTACCGCAGAAATACTAAGAAGCTCCACAACTGCTCCCAGCAATATTGCAAGAAGAAGCCACACAAGCTCTCTTTTTTGTTTTTTATTGAAGATGCCAAGCATCATCTTAACTGTTCTCATAAACACTTCTCTCCAACTATTTTAAATCAGCCTATTCCTCAATTATTCAGTAATCACACTGTCAATGGCTTCCACATATCCCTTTGATACATTTTCAAAGGAGAATCTGTTAATCCTCTCAAAGCCTGCCTTGCCCATTTTCTCAAGTCTGTCCGTATCCATTACAAGCTCTTCGATTGCTTTTGCAAATGCCTTTTCGTCATATGGGTCCACAATGATTCCGGTAACATCCTTTTCAATGAGATCCCGTGCTCCATCCGCATATTGCGAGGAAATAACAGGAAGCTGTGCACACATTGCTTCCAAGGTAACAAGTCCAAAACAATCCTCTCTTGTGGGCAGGACAAATGCATCACTCTGTGCGTAGCACTGATACAGTTCCTCCCCTTCCAGAAATCCCCTAAAGGTTACCCTGTCTGCTATTCCAAGACTCTCTGCCTGCTTTATGAGACGTTCTCTTTCTCCTCCGTCGCCGACAACCACAAGGGTAATGGACGAATCCGTAAGTGCCAGTGCATTTAACAACAAATCAACGCCTTTTCTTACAATCAGGCCGCCCACGCAGACCAGCTGCCTGTTTCCATAGCTTTCTTTCTTCCGGATGTACTTTTCCAAATCAACGGTTAAGTAACTTATATGACATTTTTCTGGAGACGCTCCATAGGCTATCTGCGTCTCCCGGGATGCCGTACTGCTTCCGATGAATGCATCAGCGCGGCTGATAATGTATTTACGGCACAGCCTTTGTATTTTACTGATGTTTTTCTCGGAATTTAAGGTACCGTCCGTCCAGCTTATATATTTCACCTTATGCTTGCGGCACCAGTGCATTGCCATGAGAATGGTAGGATTATACTCCATGGCTACCACGACATCCGGCTTAAGATTACTTAACACCTTGCCGACCCCATACGGGATATAGATGTCATGCTCATCATAGCGTTTTTTTATCTTGATGTTATAAGACTTTAAAAAACACGAATTTTGTATCCTGTTTTCATCCGCATGCCACTGTCTTGATGTGTTGCGCACGCTGGAATAGATAACATGAAATTCATACTTTTTAACATTTTCCTGTAAATAATAGAAAAAATCAACTCTGTACGGAGATGGAATGTTCGTTATGATTACTACTTTCTTCAAAATCATCACCTCTCACAAGATTTCCGTCAAATATTACCCAGCCAAGAAGGAGTGCAAATGGATTTACCGTTGGATTCAGCGGAAATTCTTCCATGAATGCATATACGCAGAGTATGGCAAACAATATCAGCTCTATGTCAAATCTTTTGTGATATAGCTTTCTTAAAAGATAAAATGCACCGATTACATAAATGATAAGCATTACCACACCGGAATACAGATAAATAGTAACATAAAGGTTATCTACAATTTCCAGAATCTTTCCGGCATTATTCAGCCAGAACTCATAAGTATTACCAAATAAGGTAAACGGATACAGCTTCAGATAATAATTCATGATGAAAAGCCTTCCCGTCAGCATCCGGTTGACTTCATACATCCATTTTGTCTTCCCGTATACCTCATAAAGATATGGCATCAGAAAACTTAAAAATACCATCACAAAAGGTGCAAGAGTATACAGGGTGTACCACCGTTTCTTGGTCTTTTCCTTCAGGACGAATTTATCCAGAAGAATCAAAAACCACATACCGAAAAACAAAAGATATCCCGTACGGCTGTGCGTGGCATCATAAGCCCAGTACATCAGAATATTGGTCAGGATGAATTCCTTTATTCCCAGTTTCTTATAGTTAATGTAAATGTACAGGGCAGCAATAATAAACATATTTACAAACAGGACATTAAAATCCGAATAACCATATGTATGATATGCCTCTCCGGTTTTGGCATTTACTATCTGTATATTATCCTGAAAATATCCAAGCATCGAACCTGCAACTGCAATGGCAGAGCAGATTAAATGAACCCAGAAGGTCTTTTTGCACAAATCCCGGAAATTAATTCCCTTCATACCCGCAATGGAGATTGCCGCAAGAAAATAGGTCTGCTCCTTTGCCCTTAAAAACCCAATCGTGCTTAAAAGCACCAGTGTGATTATAATTGCAAGTTCCTTTGGCTCATATTCTGTATAGATAATTTTAACCGCAAGAAACGCCAGTGATATTACAAATATCATCATAAATATTTTATTATTGGAACTAAGGCCCAGTGCCTTCAAACCAACCATTGTAAGAAAATATATATAATACGCAATTCTTGCATTTCTGTTTCTTATGGTCTTTTCCACTGATATTCTCCCATTTCCTATTCATATTGAATCAGATAATACCTGTAATTATCCGTATCTCCGCAATACAGGCATCCATAATCCTCAGGGTCTTTTACAAGCTTATGATAATCCATGTTGAAAATAATATTATTGACGCCATACATTCTGGCAAGTTCAATAATCAGTTCAACATCCGGTTCTTCCTTACACATTTCTTCATATATTGTCTGTATCTCAGGTGTCTCAATGCCGGACATGTAGCCTTCCGCATCCCTGCCGTAAAGCAGCCGGTAATGAGAAGAATACTGTCTCATGGAACAATACAGTTCGTTTGGTACAATAATGGTCGGGTACCAGGAATCCGTGGAATAATGTGCAATATTATATCCGATTTGCTCCACCGCCTTCGGAAGCTTATACCAGTTCTTACGGAATGCAAAATTATCCCTGGAATAGATAAACTTTCCGGAAACCACTATCAGAACCAGAATAAGTACCAGACACCAGAAAGATTTGAATCTCTCCTTGAAGGAGAAAATAATCCGCGTAGCCGTGTAGGCATTGATAATGGTCGTAGGCAGTAACCACAGGACACGCCAGTATGTTCCGAAGAAATACTTGTAATACATGGTCTTAATAAAAAACGGATTAAAAAACACAAGTAACAGGACTGCCGGAAAAATCACAAGAACAGCCCGCCTTTTCTTATCTTTTATGAAAATGTATATCATTGAAGCATAAGCAAAAAATATATATAATCCTGTCCCGAAGAACTTTGCATATTCCTGCCATGCCACCTGAATTAATTCCAACATATTCTTTTCCTTCTACGAAATAAAAAGTTTTGACCCAAAGGCATACAGAAAACCATATACCAGACATGGAATCATTGATATCCAGAGCAGCACTAATCCTTTTACATCTCTCTTAAGAATGGCATATATCACGGAAATTAACGCAAAAAACATTGCCGAGAGGATAATTCCAAATCCGGACGTCATGCATGCCCCACAACATGTCACTGCAATGGTTACATAATCCGCAGCCCCTGTCTTTCTGTCATCCTGAAAAAGTCTTAATGCCAGCAATATCAAAAGCGGTGCAAAAATTGATGTAAACATTGCTTTGCCCTGCCATATTCGAAATAGCAGGAATGCACCAGAATTATATACGGAATATCCGCTGAATATATGAATTGCACTGACCAGTCCAAGAAAAATCAGCTTCTTTTCGCTATCTTTTCCAAAAAAATATCCGGCAATCAGCCAATAAACAGCATATGCCAGTGGAATAAAAATAAGCGGCACAATACTATGCATAAGAATCGCCGGATGTACGGCTGACATTTTGCTGACAATTGCCCAGAACATAATCCATGGAGATATCATATCCTTATAAACTTCCGATAATCCTCCATAAAGGAGTTCGCCTGTTACTGGATTCTCTTCAAACATCATATCCTTCTCAACTGCAGCCACGGCACTCGGCACAAACCGCGCATCATCATCATCCGTATGCTCAAAATAAAATAACATGAATCCCTGCATCAATATACTGAGAACCACCAGTATTCCTAACACATCTGTTTTCCGGATTCTTAACGGAAACTCTTTGATTCTGTCCAGTATTATCTGGGAATATCTTGACAGCGCAAAAATTACCTCAAGGGCAATAACGGAAACGTATACATAAAATAACGTATGAAACGGATAATCCGCAATAATCATTGGAACTGCCATAATCTGCAGTTCACAGAACATTAACGCAATTCCAAATACCCAGTCTGCAAGAAAGTGTCCCCTGTATTCATCTTCCATGTGCGCCGTAATCAAATTACCCAGTATAATAGGAACTCCAATCAGGGCAATCACTACCATAAAGCCTTTTATTACAATCATTTATTTATCCCCGTGCAGCTTATTCCACATACAATAAGCCAAGACATTCGATATTATTTTCCCTGAAATTGTATTTTAACTTGTATACATCTTCCTCGGATACCACACCACGGCTTGCCAGTGCAATGACTCCGTCGCACGCTGGTGCAATATTTAGAATTGCCGCAGAGGACTTTGCTGCCGGACAGTCAATCAGCACATAATCAAAACTCTTACGCACTTCATCAACTGCTTCTTTAAATTTTGCATTGGTAAATAAATCAACATCCTCCGGTGCTGCTTCAGACCATTCGATAAGCTTTACGGAATCCTTCTGAGTATCACAAATCATGTCCTTAACGCTTGTCTTTCCTGTAAAATACTGATATAAATGATTCTTTTCTTCATCCCTGTCTTCACGAATACGAATAATCGCTGCCTTTAATCCATTCACTGCCATCTGTCCAGCCAGATAATCAACCGTTTCATTACGATATTCCTTATCCGTAACCGAAACAACGGAATATACCTGTCTGTCCTTAATCCGCTTCACAACTCTCTTGTATTCTTCCTTATCCTGTCCTGCCTTATCCACACTCCCCAGTAAGGACATTCCAAAGCATTCTACTACTTCATTCTTTGTACGAAGAATTGTACTGAGCAGAACATAAAACACAACACCTACTGCACCAAGCACAACACCTACTACACCGCCCAGTAATCCTCTCTTAATAACATTCATCTTGGTAATCTTCTTGTTTTTATTTTCCGGATCATTCTCATCCACAGTCATGGACTGTGTCAGGACATATGCCTTTGCATGTGGTTTATCAATTAACGTAACACTTTTTTCCCCAAAGCTGGACTCATACTTGTCCATGAGTATATCACATAAATCCTCGGCAACCTGTACCACCTGATCCTGATTCAAGCCAATAAGAGAACCTTCCACACTGATTTCCAGCTGATTAATTCCAACGGTTACCACGGTAACACAATTCATCATAGTCGGGTAATCTACCAAAAGATTATTCTTCTCGATTACTTCCGTAAGCACAGAGTACCCCTTGGCAATCGCCGTTACATCTTCAATCCGGTTGTAGAAATTTTCACTGTTATCAAAATTATTAACATAAACGACAAACGAGCCATATATCGGCTCCATCTTATGTGCATTCTGATACAGTTCATTCTTTTTCTGTACCTTATACTCAAAGAACCTGGCTCCGCCCACAATTCCTGCAAGCAGAATTCCCGCAAGCAGCACAATAAACCATTTCCGGATTACATAATTTAAGATATTAAATATATCAACCTTTTTAACACTCTTACTTTCCATTATTCATACTTCTCCTTATAAGTAACTATATACGTTGTTATTCTACCATAGCGCAGGGATTATTTCCAGTAAAATATTCCAGCTTAAGATTGACTATAATTTGAGAACATTATATACTAAATAGTAATTGAATAAAAATCAAACTTAATTATTAAGAGGTTTAACATCGTGTATAGATTTCGAAATAACATACAAAATATACTGATTGTATTATGTGACTGTATCTCCATAGCAATCAGTTCCCATCTTGCTAATTACATCCGCCATGGCCAGTGGATGCCGGAAGAATATATTAATAGTATTACCAATATTTTTCTTATAGCATACATTTTTATTTACCTGGTCATCAATCTGAATGGAAAAATTGCGGAAAATGGCTATTTTGCAGAACTTGTTTCCTGTATTAAGATTAGTGTTTCAGTAGCGGTTTTTTCCATTTTTATTATCTATTTTACACGTAGGGTTGATGCAGACTTTTCCCGAAAGCTTGTTATTTATTTTCTCTTGCTTAATACTGCAATATCCTACGTCCTGCACCTGCTATTCAAATATGCATTTACACGTTTTTCCAGCAAGAGTATTAATTCCAGACAGCTAATGCTCGTCTGTGACTACGATAATGTCTCGCAGCTGATTGACCAGATTCAGCAGAAGAACAAATGGGACTATTGCATCCGGAGTATTGCAATCGTGGATTCCGGGCATGAGGGGGAAAGCATTCTGAATATTCCCATCGTTGCCAGTGATTCCGAATCGGTTCTAAATTACTGCAAATCTAACATTGTTGATGAAGTGCTGATTGTAACCGGTTCCAGTTCCATCAGTTCCATTTTGAATGAAATTCTGTCCATGGGCATTACCGTTCATGTTGGTCTTAAAACACTGAACCTGAATGTCGATTCCCTTTCTACCGTGACACAGATTGGAAACCAGACAACCATTACCTTTGCCAACCGTTTTCTTTCGCTCAGACAGGCATTTGCAAAGAGAGTGATAGATATTGTGGGGTCCCTCATCGGTTCCGCATTTACCCTGCTTCTGACCATAGTAATCGGTCCCCTTATCAAGCTGGAGTCTCCCGGTCCGATTTTCTTTGCCCAGAAGCGTGTAGGAAAGAACGGACGATATTTTAAGATGTACAAGTTCCGTTCCATGTATGCAGATGCAGAGGAACGAAAAAAGCAGTTAATGGAACAGAATCAGATGAGCGGTCTGATGTTTAAAATGGACGATGATCCAAGAGTTACCAGAATCGGAAAGTTTTTGAGAAAAACCAGTCTGGACGAATTCCCTCAGTTCTTTAACGTATTAAAAGGCGACATGAGTCTGGTGGGTACAAGACCGCCGACAGTGGATGAATTTCTTCAGTACCACAGCTACCACAAGATGCGTCTCAGCATTAAACCCGGAATTACCGGACTGTGGCAGATTAGCGGGCGCAGTGATATCACGAATTTTGAAGATGTGGTAAATCTGGATGTGAAATATATCAACGAATGGTGTCTGAGTCTTGATTTTAAAATATTGTTAAAAACCATTGTGGTTGTTCTGAAAAGAAAAGGTGCGAAGTAGCTCGCACCTTTTTTTAACGGGAAGAAATCCCTTTTCCTTTTAAAAATACCTGTTCCCACATAAAAATCTGCAATTCATCCCAGACCATGCTTGCCTCATGAAATCCCGTCTTTCCATCCAGAACATCCTGTAAAAGCTCCCTGGTCTTTGCCGGGTTCTTTAGAAGCGTGGAATTCACATAATCCTGTGAAGACGTCATATCCAGAAACATCTCTCTGTATGGTCCCTTAATCCAGTCAAGTACCGGAGCATTGAATCCAATCTTACCTCTTCTATATGCTATTTCCTCTGGCATGAACGGTGCAATGGCATCTCTTATGATATTTTTGCTAAAACCGTTTCGAATCTTCGATCTCCATCCTATGGAAAATGCAAACTGAACCAGTCTGTAATCCATGAACGGCATGCGGATTTCAATTCCGTTTATCATGCTGGTACGGTCATAATTCCTTAAAAGCGTAGGAAGAATTGTTTCATGGGTGGAAACGAACAGTGTCTTATTCAGATTATCCAGTTCCTTCCATGCCGGGTGATTCGAATATGCACTGTTTACCACCGGACGCCCGATAAGCTTCTTTATTTTCTGCTTTGCCATGATATCGTATGCAAGCCTGCGCTTTGTCTTTTTAAATTCCGCACAGTCAACCGGCACATCCCCGTCACAATTCATGTCCATGTATGTCTTTACAATGGCATTAATTTCATCCGTATCCTTTGCATCCGGCAGAGCCTTTACAATATCAAAACTATATCCGCCAAAAAGTTCGTCTGCGCCATGTCCGTCTATTGATACCAGTGTACCGTATTTTCTTTCCTGCTCATATATTTTAATCATCGGAACCTGCATATTGGTATACAATTCCTCAAATTCATAAATATACCGGTATAATTCCTCCAGAGAAACCGTATCTTCCACATTCAGAAACGTACTCTCAATTCCCAGATAATCCGTAACCTTTCTCGCATATGCCGACTCATCCAGACTTGTCCCCGGAAAACAGGCGACATAGGCATGCTGCCAGTCATCCGCCATTCTTCCCGTGCCGCCGTTTTGTGCAATATGTGCCATTGCACAGATTGATGCACTGGAATCCAGTCCTCCGCTTAATGCCGTTCCGATGGTTACATCACTTCGCATCCGGATTTTGCAGGCATCTAAGAAAAGTTCCCGGAACATTTCCACCTGCTTGTCATAATCCTGTGGAACATCCATGAGATGATCCAGTGTATTCCACCATCTTTTAATGGTAATACTGCCATTCTGAAACCATCCTGAACATCCTGCCGGAAATCGCTTAATTCCCTTAATGATGCACTCTTCCTTATCTTCGTAATGCACGCGGCTGCGATACAATGCCAGCGCTTCCATGTCCGCTTCAACCTGATTCAGTAACGGGCTGATTGATTTCATCTCGGAAGCAAATGCCAGTCCTCCATCCGGAAGCTGTGCATAATATAGCGGCTTAACACCAAAACGGTCACGGCTTAAGAATAACTTTTTTTCTTCCATGTCCCATATGGCAATTGCCCACATTCCGTTAAATTTATCCTGGCAGGCTTCCTTCCATTCCATAAAGGATGCCAGAACTACTTCCGAATCCGAATCACTCTTAAAGTGATATCCTTTCTCCTCCAATTCCTTTCTTATCTCAAGGAAATTAAAAATTTCACCGTTAAAAACAAGCCAATATCTTTCATTCGCGTAAGACATCGGCTGTTTTCCGTTATCGGTCAAATCCAGAATGGCAAGGCGCCGGTGACCTAAAGTTACGCCATCTTTCTGCCATAGTCCGTAGCCGTCCGGTCCCCTGTGTTTTAACTGATTTAAACAATACAGTGCTTTTTCTTCACTTAATTTTACATTAACCGCACCAAAAATTCCGCACATAAATTACCTCTTTTTATACTTCTTCCAGTCGATTTCCTTGTGGTCATTAAATGCTTCCGTACTATCTTTTTTCAATAATACGATTACTGTCATCATGATGAGCTTAATATCCTTTAAGTAACTGTAATTTTCTATATACATTAAATCCATCATCAGCTTGTCCTTCGGTGAAGTGCTGTATTTACCTTCAACCTGTGCATATCCGGTCAGACCTGCCTTCACACGGAGCCTGTATTCGAATTCAGGAAGTTCTGTGGTATAATTATATACATTCTCAATCATTTCCGGTCTCGGTCCTACCACACTCATATCTCCTGCCAGAATGTTAATAAACTGTGGCAGTTCATCAATCCTGTATTTTCTTAATATTCTTCCTACCGGTGTAATTCTGTCATCATCCGCCGTCACGGAATGGTTCTCATCATTAATCCGCATGGTACGGAACTTTAATACGGTAAATATCTTGCCATTCTTGGTAACACGGTTCTGACGATAAAAAACCGGTCCCTTATCACAGGATTTAATTGCAATGGCACAAACCAGCCAGATTGGACTGGAAATGATAATTGCCACCAGCGATACCACAATATCCGTCACACGCTTGATAAATCGCTGTTCAAGGGTAAGCTCTTTTACCGGGGCCGCCACCAGGGACACATCATCCAGAATCGTATGCTTTGCATTAATCTGAACAATATCTGCAATTTCCGGCGTATAATAAATATTCTTAAAATTCTTATAGCAGTATTCCACGATTTCTTCCCTCTGTGCAACAGGAACTTCATGGAGGAATACGGTATCTACCCTGTCAATATGTTTATACAAACGGCTGTCAGTATACTCATCCACAAATACTATTTTATATTGTTTTTTAAATTTTTCGATTGCCCGGAACAGATTTCCGGCATTATCCCGATTAGAAGTAATCAGACAGCATTTTTCCGGATCATATATCTTAAAATATATAAAATTGCCAAGATACGCAAAAATAATAATAACCACAATCTGCATTACCATAACAAAAAGCAGAATGTCCGGATATTCCAGTACAAAGTGCTTGTTGTAATTAGGGTTAGTATTCATGATACAGAGCATAACCCATGTAACAACATCCGTAAGTGCCGTTGCAATACTAAGAGAGTAAATAATCGGCTTGCTCTTCCTCTTTCCTATATCATAATCCCCATATACAATTAAAAGAAGGATTCCTACAAATACAAAAGTAAGAATGGTAACACCGGTCGTTCTGTTGACTCTTAAGAGCGGCCAGTGTTCTCTTGAAAACGTATAGAAAAAGATTACAAATAATATAAAATATAACAGCATTTTCAGAGAAAAAACAATGACACTTCCAATGCTCCTTAAAAACCTTTTCACCGTGTGTGCACCTCATTAAATACGAATTTATCAGCCTGCAGCCTGGCGTTTTATTTTACTTTCATGAGTGCTGCCAATATCTGAGTCCTCCATTTTAACATGTTTCCTGCATCTGAATGAGTAAGATCCGTGGCATTATCATTATGCCTTCTGTATTTGAGAAGCTGTTTTGGAAGGAAAATAACCTTGCCCTTCTTTTCTGCAACCAGGCC
>JAQXXN010000161.1 GCA_029226085.1 Thermoflexaceae bacterium | reverse complement strand
CGAAGCTTTGTGAATGCGGTCTTGATTTTATCTTTGAACATAAGCATCACACCTATAATTACCCGACAATTCTGTTTTACCAGATGGGGTATGACCTTTATGTTCTCTGGCAGGCAGCATCCCGGCATTATCGTCTAAATCAGACGGAAGAGTGTAGGACGTACTATCTGTACAGCAGAGGAACGCTTCAATTAAACGTATTACAGCTTATGGCGTTGAAGAAAAGTTCAGTATCTGTTTTACAGGGTGGCGGATTCAGTTCCGAAGGACTATCTGCTATGGCAAGCGGTGTTGATACAACATTAGCTCTTGCAAAGGCGTTATACGACGGACTAACGGATATTGAGTCAGAAGTGCAGAATATGTACAAGGCAAGTAATGCCAATATCGAGAAGAAATACGATGATGATTTTAAGTCACATCCGCTGCTTAATGAACTTCTGGGAATAGAGCCGGAAGAAGAAAAAACGCAAATGGAAGAACTGGATATATTCTCATTGTTCGATATGGATGAAAAGGAAAATGCGTTACTAAAACCGGCAAAGCCGAAAAAGAAGCAAAAAACAAAGGCAACTGCATTTTCTGTTGTTATGCAGACAGTTCAAAAAACAGCAAACCGCAAACATTTAGAAGGACAGCTTACGCTGTTTTAATTTGGAAGAATAAAGGAGGAATTAATTATGATTAAAGTGGAAACAAGTTTACTTAATGAAGCATTGAAAAAGGTAGCACCGGCCGTAGCCGCTAAAGAAGATGTGCTGTCCATTAAATTAAATGGACACCGGATGATGATTAACGCATGTGATGGTTCCAGTGCAGCATCTACAATTGTAGAGTGCGAACAGGAAGGAGAAAATACTGGCTTCTGGATCGAGCATTCGGTATTGAGTATTGCAGTTGCAGAACTTAGTAAGGTTCAATGTGAGGAATCGGTGGTCTGCATGGACAAGGGAAATGAGCTTAAAATTAGCCGAGGAGACTCAAAGATGAGTCTTCCAATCTCTCCGGAGGAATCCTGTAAGAAAATCGTACCACCGGATAAGACAACTGCACGGGCTTGTACAATTGATGGGCACTGGATGCGAAAGGCACTGCTTTCAGCTTCCAGACGGGCAGAGGTGAACGGTTCTGCCATTACCTCCAATGTATATTTCCGTATGATGCCAGATGAATTTGAAGCAGGTGGAACAGACGGAAAAGCAGCATCTATCCTGTTTCATTGTCCATATGTAAAGGGACAGGCTATCAACCTTTTAGATAAGGAAGAGTTTCTGGATGTGATTTTTCTGGCGGCACGGGCAAAAGCAATTGCAGCTGTGCTGGAAGAGGATGAGGATGTAAGTGTAACGGTTTATAATACTTACATCCAATTAAAACAGGGTTCATCCATTTATATGATTCCAAAATCTGAAACGATTGCAACATGGTCTCTTCATGACATTCTGGTAAATAACTTCAATGCCTTATCAGAGAACGGAACAACCTATGAGATTGACCGAAAGGCATTACTTTCCGGATTGAATCTGGTATCTTGTATCTTATCAAAAACAGATAAGGATGCATGGAGAGTCGCATTCGAGTATGAAAAAGATACGCTTGTGGTTCGCAACATTCTTGGAACGGCAGCTACCAAAATACCGGCAACCGTGGATGGCAGTTTTGATGAAGAAATGTATTTTTCCATCGAACTGTTGCGAGACATTCTTAATTCCATGGAAGGTGAGAATGTATTAATGACTCTTAATACTTTAGAAAATGGTCATGGGATACATTTTGAGGAGCAGACGGAACAGATTATATTACTTGGTCTTACAGATACAAAGTAATATAACAAAAGACCCAAAAGGGCAGGCAATAAGCCTGCCCTTTATTTTTTTATTTTTAATAATAAGACAAAAAAAGACAAAATAAGTCTATTTTCCTTGAAATAAATGAAAATTAATTATAGAATCATTTTAGGAAAGGAGGTTTGTAACTATGTTCTTAGAAAATATCATGAATGCAATTATATATGCAG
>JAQXXN010000160.1 GCA_029226085.1 Thermoflexaceae bacterium | reverse complement strand
TTCCTTGTGCTAATTTATCCAATCCGTCCATTTAATCATTTTCCTTTCCCTTTTATCTTTTGTTGTCATTGATCACCAAAACAGCTTTCTATACACATTGCTGATTTTTCTTATCGCTCTATTCTTCTCATTAATTACTTTCCTAATTGTGGCAGATTGTTTAAACTTACTGTTTCCAACGTCTGCAACTGTTGTATTGCCAACTGCCGAAGCAATTCCATACGCTCTTTTTGATTCTTCCCCTGACTAATCAAAACTGCATTATAACTTTCCAGATTCGCAAGTACCAGTAATTGATTCAGAGTTGCTACATCCCGCATATTTCCTTTCACCGTTGGATTTTTATCTTTCCATTGTTTCGCCGTCTTTCCAAATAAAACAACATTCAGCATATCTGCTTCATTTGCATAGGTATACGCTACCTGTGCGGGTGTTAATTCTGGCGGTATCAAATTATCCTTAATCGCATCCGTATGTATCCTATAATTCAACTTAGAAATCTCTCTGTTCAAATTCCAATTCAGAGATAGCCGACTATTCTCATCTGTCTTTAATCTCCTGTAATCTTTCATAATGTATAACTGGAACTCTGGAGAAATCCAAGTTGCAAAGGACATCGCAATATCACTATGGGCATATGTCCCACCGTAACGTCCTGCTTTTGACACAATACCGATAGCATTCATCTGCGTAATCCACTTTGTCGGTGTCATAACAAAACGATTTAATCCAGCCTCATTTTTAACCGCCTCGAATTGCACACGGTTAAAATTCGGATTATGCAGTTCTTCCCAAACGCCTAAAAACTCAATCGTATTTCTATTTCGCATCCAGTTTTGAATCACAAATCGCGGGTCGTCCTCATTTCGATATTTTGCAATATCCGTTAATGAAATAAATTCATTTTCAAAATTTGTAGTATAGATTCCTATGTCAATACCTTTTGCATGGATAGTCTCTTTAACAATTTTCGCCATAGCTATTCTCCTCTCCCCACATTTCCCGATATGCTTTAATATAACTCTTAATGCAACTAGGATATATATACAAATACTTTCTACACACTTTTTTATACAATCCTAACATTTTTTCATCACACGCAAAATCCAGTAAATAATCCAACAAATGTGATAATTTCTCTTCTGACACGGTTCTGCTGGACACATCTTCAACCAATGGCAAATAAGTCTCATAGGCTTTCTGATGTAATTGGACTATCTGCTCTGCAATCTGGTAAATATTTTCATCCATTAGATTACCTCAAAATATTTAAGTGCCTCCGTTATCGCTTCTACCTTTTCTTTCGGCGGATGTTTCCTCGGCTGCTTCAATTCCTCTGTCGCATTAGGCGCATCATACATTGTTAATCCCAATGCCCTTTTCACTTCTGCAATATAAGCGGTATGTACCTTAAATCCATACTTCTTCTCTACATATTCCTGTATCATCTCATATGTGATTTTCGGTTTCGACTGATATTTCTTCGACCGTTCTGCAATCGCATCCAACGATAGCTTATCATCGCCTTCTCCAAATTCTACCTTTACGTTGATAACGCTATCTGGTGATTTGTGGGATAAAAGAACCACCGTCTCCACATGCACCGTCTGCGAAAACTGATCCACCGCCCTCACCCGTCTCAATTCATACCCATTTTCACACAAATACTTCAGATCCCGCGCCAGAGTCGCAGAATCGCAGCTCACATACACGATCCGGTCCGGCTGCATATCCACCATGGTTTTCAGAAGCGTTTCATCGCACCCCTTCCGAGGCGGATCCACCACGATCACATCGGCATGAGCTCGTTCTCCATTGTGCTCTTTTTCATACTTGTCATAGTATGCCGGAAGAACTTCCTCTGCTTTGCCAACGTAAAAATGCGCATTATGGATGCCGTTTTCCGCAGCGTTGCGCTTCGCGTCTTCAATAGCTGCCGGAACGATCTCCACACCATAAACCTCTTTCGCTTTTCCGGCAAGGAAAAGCGAGATGGTTCCGATGCCGCAGTAAAGATCCCATACGGTTTCGTTTCCGGTCAGGCCGGCGTATTCCAGCGCCAGGCCATACAGCTTCTCTGTCTGGGCAGGATTCACCTGGTAAAAGGAAAGAGGAGAAATCTGGAATTTCACATTTCCAATATAGTCTGTGATATAATC
>JAQXXN010000159.1 GCA_029226085.1 Thermoflexaceae bacterium | reverse complement strand
AAAATCCTGCAAAGCAGAGGGAGCAGTCTCAATGAACGAAGTCACAAGTGCTTCAAGAGTGGTGACGCACACCTCTATCTATTACAGGATAATTGTGATATAGGAATGAATAATAAGCAATAGATAGAAAAGACTGCTTTGGTTCCTATATGTTTAGCATACCAGAGTGGCATGAGCTCACTCATTCTATATAGAGGAGATAGAGCGAATGTTACACCAGAAGATGTTTTTAATAACGGATTTATACCTAAAGGAACACATAATGATGCGCTATTGCATACTCAGTTTAATTCTCAAGCAGGAAATTTTGTTTCTACTTCCAGTAAAGTATCTGTTGCAGAAAATTTTGCAACATCGGAGGGAATGCAAGATGGATATGTTTATATAATACATGCAAATCACTATATTGATATGAATGCCAAGTATGGAAATGAGGTATTTCATCCACATGATTATGAATATCTTATTCCGGGAGGAATTAAATCATCCGAGATAGAATGTGCATATAAAATACAAAGAGATTATTCAATAGGAGAACTTATATTAAATCCCAATTTTGGAGGTAACTGATAATGGAAAGAGAATTCGTTTTAAAATGTTATTGTAACGAAGCGATGAAAGAAGCTAAAATAGAGGTTTATGACGAAGGTGATGATATAGTTATATCTTTCAAATTAGAAGAATTGGAATTTACAAAAAAAGCAGGTAATTATTTTGCAGCATTATTAGAAGTAAGAAGAGAACTTGAACCAAGGGGGATGAAATTACTATGCAAGGGTTGTTGTCGTAATGTATATCCATCTTCAATGTCAATAGACATGTGTGGAGGAATGGTTGCATATACCATGGTAATGGGAAAAGAAGTTGAAAGAGGTGATTCAGTACATATATTTGATGGTTGCACATTAGAAGAATATGCAACGATTGAAGAACAATTACTATTTTGTGAGCAATGGTATGAAAATATAAAACAAGTAAGGCGATTAAACAGCAAATAATGTCATAACAGAAATAATATCATACCCTGGACTGACAATCTGTATCCGTTCCGGGTGTGGACTGTGACTTGTGGAGGATATTAGACCTTCTTATATGTTCCATCCAGTACACAGCAATTCGCAGACACGATGTCTGCGAAAGTCTTTCACCCGCCACGGATGGCGGATTGGAAGACGGTTGCGTCAGGCACGGATACAGGAGACATGGAATATTTAGAAGGTCTTATATCCAGAACTCCGAGCAGACCACGCCCGGAATGGATGCAGATTGTCCCGGAAAATGACAGAATACACATAAAACATTGAAATGAGTAATGGAGTTGATATTTATGAATAATATGCTAAAGACTTAAGTTTCTTGCTAGTTGAAAAATTTTTTATTTTATGTTACTATTATCCATAGTGGCTTTCCATGAGTATTTCATGCAGCCGAATACACGTTTATAAAGGAGATTATAAGATGGAAGTTAGACCAGGTGCGAATCCGAATGACGTTAAGAATTATGATACTTCCCGTTTAAGACATGATTTCCTGATTCAGGACATGTTCGTAAAGGGAGAAATTAAGACAATCTACAGCCAGATTGACAGAATTATTGTTGGTTCTGCAACTCCTGCTGATAAGCCGTTGAAGCTTGAAGCCGGTGCAGAATTAAGAGCAAAGTATTTCCTTGAGAGAAGAGAAATGGGTATCATCAATATCGGTGGTAAGGGTAAGGTTACCGTGGATGGTACAGTTTACAATTTCAAATATAAAGACGGCATGTACATAGGCATGGGTTCAAAAGAAATTATTTTTGAAAGTGAGAATCCTGAGGAGCCTGCAAAGTTCTATTTTAACAGTGCTCCGGCACATAAGACATATCCAACGGTATTTATTGACCCGGATAAGGATATTCTTCCGGAGAATAAGAAGGAACTTGGCTGCCTTGAGAATGCCAACCACAGAGTTATTAACAAGTACATTTTACCGGGACAGGTTGAAACCTGCCAGCTGGAGATGGGCATGACTTGCCTCAAACCAGGCAGTGTATGGAATACAATGCCTTGCCATACCCATGACAGAAGAA
>JAQXXN010000158.1 GCA_029226085.1 Thermoflexaceae bacterium | reverse complement strand
GATATTTTCATCGATCTGATGAATCGTATGGGCTATCCGCAGCCACATCTTACTTCTGAAGAAATCATGGATGAAATCGCTTCGGTTACGCCAATCTTTGGCGGTATCAGCCACAGAAGACTGGATAAGGGAGAATCCATCCAGTGGCCGTGTCCGGACAAGAATCATCCGGGTACACCGATTCTTCACGTTGGCAAGTTCTCAAGAGGACTTGGGTGGTTTTATCCTGCTGAATATGTACCAAGTGCAGAACTTCCGGATGAGGAATATCCGTTCATCCTGATGACAGGGCGTATTCTGTATCATTATAATACAAGGGCAATGACCGGAAAGACACCGGGTCTCATGGAGAGGGAAGGACACTCCTTTATCGAGATGAATACTGAGGATGCTGCAAGGCTTGGTATTGCAAATGGAGAAAAGGTAAAAGTATCTTCCAGACGAGGCAGTATTATTTCCACGGCAAGAGTCGGAGAAAAGGTATCACCAAGAGAAACCTGGATGCCGTTCCACTTCCCGGATGGTAATGCCAATGTGCTTACCAATGCAGCTTTGGATAAGTATGCAAGAATTCCGGAGTATAAGGTTTGTGCCATTAAGGTGGAGAAGATAGAGCAGGAAAGTTGATTGTAATGGAATCATACTGACAAAAGAAGGCCATATGTTTCAATCGTTTATTTTCGGCTAATTTTAATGGCGGGAAAGAAATGGTTGGAATATATGGCCGTTTTTGGTGTTTGAAAAAGAAGGAGACATGAAAATGGGATTTTTTGATTTTCTGCATAAGACACAAAGCATTGATGAAAATGGTAAATTTAAAAGCAGGTTATCGTCCAGGGACAAGATTTCCGAATTGGATGAGATTATCTCACAGATTCACATGAACCTTGGGAATAACTACAAGGATGAGGCACAGCGTGAATTAAAAAAATTTATGGAAAGCTTTCAGGACATGAAGGAAAAGGGAATGTTAAATGAAAAACAACTGCTTGTATACGGGGAGGAATTATCAGAGCTTAAGGAACGGATGCAGGGATTTACACATAAGGACCAGAAACCGTACTGGCATTAGGATATAGATAGATCGGATCATTCAAATACATTAATGTGATTAATACATATAATAATTGACAAAAAATTAAAGAAAAATGACAAAAAATTGACAAATTTATACAAATATGGTAGTATTAGACTATAAATATAGTTTTTTAGTTACATATAAAAAGACTACGCTGTTATAAGGGAGTGATTCGAGAATACAAAAATATCATGGTAACAATAAGGGTTAGGTTATTGGGTTAATTCAAGTATCGGAGGTTACAATTATGAAGAATGTTAAGATTGAGGGGACTGGTGCATATATTCCGGCGAACAAGGTGTATAACGAACAGTTAGATAAACATTTTGAAAAATATGGACTCAGTGCGCATGGTCTCATGGAACATTTAGGAAGAAGGAAACGATATTTTATTTCAGAAGACGAGAATGCGATTACCATGTGCCAAAATGCCATAGAAGATTGTATTTCAAAGAATCAATTACAGCTTGAAGAGTATGAGATGCTGGTAGTATGCACGGACACACCGGAATATCTTTTTCCGTCGAATGCGATGGAAATTGTGGGATTATTCGGAGAGAAGTTAAAGAATGTTAAAACGGCATTTGATTTGAATAGTAATTGCACAGGCATGATACAGGGACTTGATGTGGTATACAAATATATGCAGGCATCTGACATTAAGAAGGCTTTGGTAGTAGGTTGTTTTTGTATTACACCAATAGCATTATGGACGGATACAGTTGTTTATGCAACATTTGCGGATGCAGCAGCATGTGTGGCTTTAAAACTGGAAGAAAATGAAGAAAAGCAAGGTTTTATTGATTCGATTGTTTCTGTTGATGCAAGTTATCACAATTTCATAAAATATCCAAAGTGCGGTATGTCAAAAGTTCCATTGAAAGCAGTTATGCCAAATGAAAAGAGGCTCGAGTGGAATCCGTTTCCGATGGATTTTATTCCGGGTCAATGGCAAAGTGCAATAACGCAAATACTGGAAAGAAATTCTTTGACGGCAAAGGACATAGATTACTATATTTTTTCACAGCTTAGTGATGTTTACAATATGGAAACATTACGATTACTTGGTATTTCAGAGGAAGATAATAAGTATTATTTTGTGGGAAAAGAATATGGTTATACAGGAAATACATGTCCTATTTTATGTCTGAACCGATTATGGGATACTTATTCCCATAAAGGAACAAAATTAATTATATGTACAGTTGGTGCAGGATACTCCATTATTGTACAACTTTATGAATTTTAGAAGAGAGACTGCTTATGAAAATGATTAAAAATGAACCAGGAAAGAAATATGTTTCAGCATTGGATGAATACATAAATAAGGTTTATGTACTTGTTCTTTTACTTGTACCGGGAGCATGTGAATGTGCAGGTCTTGCGTACACTTTTTCAAAGATTGTGGGCTGGCTTCCGACTGTAAGCTGGCTTGCATTAATAATCTTTGATATTACCTGCCTGATTTATCTGGCAATAGGAATATTCTTTATAAAGACCGGAATAAAAGATGGTTATGTAATGCAAAACAAATTAAAAGCAGGGAAAATATTTCTTGTAGTGATTATGTTTATTCAGTTTAATTTTATAGTATACATGATACCTGCAACGGATTTTTGGGGATTTGCATTTTTCTTTGTAATATTAACTTCATTTTTTCTGGATTATAAAATGGTTGCGGCTACCTCCGCTGGAATTGGTGGCTCCATTATAGCCTCGTGGTTTTTATATGGAGAAGTGCATTTGCCTGCCAAAGACGGAACTTTTATGGTTAATATGCTGGACAGGGTTGTATGTGTGGCATTGTCCTTAGCAACAATCGTATTATTAACATATCTGATTAACAGATTTCTGGTAAATGCTAAAAAAGATGAAATGGAGAAAAATACAGAACAGGTAAAGAATGTTCTTGCAGCGGTTTCGACATTATCGGAAAGCTTATATGTTGCGGGTGCGGCACTTTCACAGATTTCAGAAAATGAAAGCGCTTCTGCACAGGAACTTGCGGCTACCAGTGAGCAGTTAGTAGAAAGTAGTAATATGCTTAGTTCCAAAACAGATGAGAGCATGACCAACCTTGGCGAATTAAGCGAGTGGGAACGTGTTGTTGCGGATAATGTTGAAAAAGTGGAAACAGTTTCCAGGGATTTGCTTAATAAATCCAAGGAAAATGAAAAACTATTGAATGATTTACATGCAATTAATGGCGAAGTATCAGAATCCATGAAGATTACAACTGATATAGCGCAAAAACTGTCAGATGCGGTACAGGAAATCGGTGTTACGTTAAAATTGATCAGTGATATTTCTTCTTCTACCAATTTATTAGCATTAAATGCTTCCATTGAAGCAGCAAGAGCCGGAGAAGCAGGACGGGGATTTGCGGTAGTGGCAACCGAAGTGGGTAATTTGGCTAATAGTACGCAGGAATCCTTAGAGGTTGTTGAAAAAGTTATTGAACGGGTACAGCAAAATGTCAGGGAAATCACAGTACAGGTAGAGGAAAATTCAACAAAGCTTGGAAGACAAAATGAATACTTTGCCAATGTATTCAAAAGCATGGAAGAAATAACGGAGCTGCTTAATGTATCTGTTAGTGTAATCGGTACAATGGGAGATGCTCATGGAAAGCAGGCTGAAGTTATTAAAAAGACAGTAACCATTAATCAGGATATTGCAGAAAATATTCGAAATGAGAATGAACAGTTTAATTCCATTAATGCCATGGCTGAGAGCAATGCAAACGATATAGCAGAAGTAGCAACACAGGCAGGTGCAATTAATGAAATGGTTGATAAAATGAACAGATTGCTTAAACAGGATGAATAAAGAAACTTAAATCTTTTATTGTCCCCTGAAAACAGTATATGAGGAATAATGGAGCCATGGTTTAGACAGCCGTGGCTTCATTTTACTTTACCGGTCTTTTGCAAAATAGAAAATTAAGAAATGTATAGATATTTATGGTATAATAAAGAAAAGATTCCGATTTGGAGGTTTCGTCTATGGAGTATAAGAAAATAACATTGGATGCATTTAAGGCTGCGGTTCAGTAAAAAATTAATGGGAGGTAACGAGTATGAAATGGTTATTTGAAAGTGCGGATGCATATTTAAAAAAGTGTGACTGGAAAGACATGGCATTATTAAAATTCTGCCTTTTTGCAATGGGTGTTCTGGCAGGAATTAAAGTTCCGGAAAAAAGCAAAAAATCTGTAAAAAATTGGGCAGTTGTTGTGTTTGTAATTACCTATATCCCGTTGATGGCAAAATACCTCGGGGTAATACAGGATAAAATCTGCAATGAGGATTAATGGGTATTCATTGCACAGACAGGAGTAATTTACAGAGTATGATATTAGAAACCTTACAAATTCATTATTAACATCTTAGAAACAAAAGGATTCTTCTAATAAATGTTGGAGAAAGCCAAAACCTCGGCAGCGACAATGTGGGCACTGATTATCGGCATAACGGGAACCATATTCATGGCTGGAGCGACATTTGCAGTGACCAATGAACCGCCGATTATCTGGCTTTGTGTACTGCTTGCCATTCCGGGCTTTGCCGGATGGATACTTCTATATTTTGTATACCGGAATATTGAAAAGAGACAGATAGAAAAGCTGCAGCCCTTAATTGAACAGAAACAGGAAGAAATTTATGAAGTCTGTGAAAAAGGACATTCATTATTATAAGATAAAATAAATAAGGACATGCGTGGATTTTAAAACTGCGGGTTTGAAAGAACAAGTAAAAGATGCTATAATGAATAAGATTAGAAAAACAGCATGAGGTGAACGTGATGAAAAATCCAATCTTTTACATAGCAGTCTGTGATGATGAACCGGAAGACAGAGAATTCATTACCAGAATGGCAGGAGAAATCTTAAGGCAGGAGAAAATTCATGCAGAAATTTCCTGTTTTGCCAATGCAAAAGAACTTTTACAGGAACTGAAGGATGGAAAACAATATGATTTGTTCCTGTTGGATGTGATGATGCCGGAGCAGGGCGGCATGGAACTGGCAAGAGAACTCCGCAGGGAAGAAATGGAATCTTCCATTATATTTGTATCCAGCAATATGGAAATGGCGCTGCAGGGATATGAGGTATCTGCCGCTCGCTATCTGGCAAAACCGGTGGATGAAGGACGGCTTAAGGAGGCTCTTTTATACTGCTATGGACAGAAGCTGAAAAGCAGGGAGCTTCTGCTTCCGACAAATGGCAGCATGAGAAAAGTAGCATCAAAGGATATTTATTATATTGAAATCATGGGAAGAAAATGCAGAATCAGACAGGAAAGGAAAGAATGGGATACCAGCCTTTCCATGGAAGAATTGGAAGGGATGCTTGTGAATCAGGGCTTTATCCGGTGCCATCAGAGTTTTCTGGTAAATTGCCGTTATGTGCGTGATTTTCGTACTTCATCCATGGAACTGACAGACGGTAGGAACGTTCCTGTCAGTAAGCATCGCCTCAAAGAAGTTCGTCAGGCTTTTTTTGAATATGTAAGAAACTAAATGGAGTGCCAAAAGCATCAGGACTGCTTTTGACACTCCATTTCCAATTTAGGAGGAAAGAGGAAGAACGATGGTAATCTGATAAACATTTTCTGCTTCTTCTATGGACATCATGTTATCTCCCCAACGGTTCATGATCTGGCGGATGATTTTCAATCCGTACCCATGCTCCGGTGAAGGAGTTTTAATATTTCTTTCATCAGCATCCGGCATGGAATTTTCACAGGAAAAAACAAAATGCTGGTCTTTGCAGTGAAAATCCAGTCTGATATATGGTTTTTTGGAGACGGAAGCGGCACTTATGGCATTGTCCAGAATATTCACCACAAGACAGCATAGCTCTGAATCGGTAAGCGGAAGCTTCTCTGGTGCTTCAGAACGGACAATTTCCGTAGAAATCCCCTTTGAGGCAGCAGTGTTTAATTTGCCGTTAATCAGAATGTTCAATATCTGATTCTGGCTGGCAACAACGGGCCGTATATTTTCTATCTGCCCAATCAGTTCATCCAGGTAGCCGGAAAGACGTTTTGGTGATTCTTCTGCCATTGTACGCAGAAGGGAATAGTGCTTCATGGTATCGTGCCTTATCATCATCACTTCTTCGGACTGTCGGCAAAGGTTTTCATAGCTTTCAACGGCAAGCTGGTTTTTGGCGGACAAAACAGCGAGTTCCGTGCGGCGTTCTGTTTCCTTTTCCAACAGTTCCAGCACAATTGCAGCCAGACTGGAAATCAGACAAAGATTCCAAATCAGTCTTAAAGAAAAGTTCGGAAGATTTCCTGTTAGTTCTCCCTTAAGCCGTGAAAAGACAGAGGAGACATAGTCAGGAAAAAATGGACTGCCGATGACAAGAAAAAGCGCATAGCAGGTGATTATGATAAGTGCCGCTTGTGACAGATGACAGAAGAAACGATTCCCCTGTTTCCACAGGAAAAAGGCTCCGGCAAGTGTGATAAGCAGTGCAAAAAAACCGATAATCTTTGGCAATTCCATAAAAAATACATACCCGTCACCATATTCCAGAATCATACCCATCTGTGTGGCAAGAGAGATGAGAGATGCACACCACTGCAAGACAGCACAGAACAGAAACAAGGGACGAAGCTGTTTTGTATATAGGGCAAGAAAAAGAAGCAGTGTTCCCACAGAAAGGTGAAAGCACAGCCATGTCAAATCAAAGGAGGATATTCCTACATACCGGGAAAAGAAATCAGCCTTTGACAAAATACTGCATATCTGGAAGAAAATGGCCAGTACGAAAACAGGAATCCGGAAAGAAAAATTCCCCACGGAAGCATTCCAGATAAATGCTGCCAGTAAAAAGAGCTCCAGTGCAAACATCAGTACGATGGGCAGCATGGTCTTTGCCGCAGATGCAATCAGACCACTTTCATAAGCGTATCCGCAGTATAGTCTCACTCCGCAAGGCCAGACTGTCAAGGTATTGGATTCCGTATCTGAATAAATAGGGCTGGACTGGGCAATGGTCAGCGTCTGCCCCAGATAATCAGGAGGAAGGGAAACTGTGACTGCTTCTGCACGGTCATACGCCAGCATTGGAAGTTCCAGATAACCAATCCGGTTGTCCAGTTCGGGACAGTCGGTATATATCATGGAATCATTGAGAAAAATGCTGACTGTCTGGTTAACGGTGCCAATCTGTATCATGGGACTGTCCAGTTCTTCTGTCAGTGTGCGTGAATAATAAAAGGTCTGTCCCGGATACTGAAGACCAAGATATCCGCCTCCGCCGTTAGGAGCCAGTTCGGTTATGGTTCCACTTTCGTTCGTATAGACAGTCCATCCTTTATTTCCTTCCCATTCCTGTCCATCCTCCGGAAACAGAGACAGGTCATAAGAGGCATCTTCCATGGGCTGAGTATAATAAAAAACTGCAAATGCAGAAGGCAGGCAAACCAAAATAGATAAAAGCAGAGCAGCAGTCAGTTTTGGAAATTGTTTCATTGAAATTACCTCCAGTTTGTAAGCTGTTTTTAGTGTAACAAATTTTTTTATGCCGTTCAATGTGTAACTTTGTTATAGGAGTGACCAGTTTTACTGTTTTTTGACCAATTTTGCAAAAATGACAAAATCTATCCTTTTGGCTAGTTTACTTATTTGGTTCTGACTGTGTATAATAATATATTATGGTACAGAAAATCAATGTGCATATAATTCAGTTTTAGATGTGTGGAAAGTCGGCGCAGAAAGGAGAACTTAATGTCAGAGAAAAAGGTGCATAAGCTTGTCGTGGATGAATGCTATGTGCGTCCCCAGGCGGCATGGGAGCAGATGAAGGCTGCCCAGAATACCCGGCAGACTGTGTATGTCTATGGTACAACCGGAACCGGAAAAACCTCCTTTGTGTCGGATTTCCTTGCCAAAAAACGATACTGTTATATCAATCTGGCTGATACCGGAATTGTCGAGGGCACAGAGATAGTACGGGAGAAAATGAATACAGCATGTGAGAAAGCAAATGCGCAGACGATTTTTGTAATAGATGATTTGCATTTACTGGAAACTCAGGAGGAGCGAAGTACCTGCGAGCAGCTGATAGAGGAACTAAGCGGCAGAAAGGATATCTGGCTGATCCTGATTTCCAGAGCACCGGTGCCGAAATGGCTAAAATCCGTTTTTGTCCGGTGCGTTTTCGTGACAATCGGAGAAGAAGAGCTGTGCCTGACAGAGAAGGAACAGGAAAGCTATCTGGAGAAATGGGAACTGTTCCCTACGGAAGGTGCACGTAAAAGAATATGGGAGCTTAGCCATGGACATCCCCTGTCCATACGAATCGCAGCCCTGAGGCTGAAAGGCATTCCTGCGGCAGAAATTGCAAGGGACAGAGAAGGCGCAGAACTTCGAGCTATCGAGGAATCCAGAAAAGATTTGTGGGACTATCTTGAGGTTCATGTGTATGACCAGTGGAATGTGGAATTGCAGGAGTTCCTGGAAGCGGTATCCATTGTAGAGCAGTTTGACTTACGGATGGCACAGCAGATTACAAAGAAAAAAGATACGGGAAAGCTGATCCGGAAGGCACAGGAAACGGGAAATTTTCTGATGGAACGGCGGGAAAACGAACGGAGCATTTATGAACTGATAACTCCCATGAAATACTCCATGCGACGGAGACTCTCTGTGAAATATTCACAGGATTACATAAAGGAGCTGTATTACAGTGCGGGAAACAGCTATGAGATGGAAGGAAATGTAACGGAAGCACTTAAGATGTATGAAACATGCCACAGTGAGGAGGGCATTTCCAGGATATTGATAGAAAACACCAGAAGAAATCCGGCATCAGGTGATTATTTTGAACTGAGACACTACTATCTGACACTTCCGGAAGAAAAGATAAAAGAAAGTGTGGAGCTGATGGCCGGCATGAGTATGCTGCAGGGCATGCTTTTAAATGAAGAAGAAAGTGAACGCTGGTATCAGGAACTTCTTGCCTATGCAAAAGAAAAGACCGGAGGCATGAAAAGGGCAGCACAAATAAGACTTTTGTATCTGGATATTGCCCTGCCTCACAGGGGAACTGTCCGGATGGTGAACCTGTTAAAGCGGGCGGGAGTGCTTTTGACGGAAGAAAGGATGGTTCTGCCGGAACTTTCCGTCACCAGCAATCTGCCCTCCATGATGAACGGCGGAAAAGATTTCTGTGAGTGGAGCAGGAAGGATGAGGAGCTGGCAAAGACCATTGGAAAGGTCTTAAGCCTTGTGCTTGGAAAATATGGAAAAGGTCTGGTAAATCTTGCTCTTGCAGAGAGCTTTTTTGAAAAAGGCGGGGATGATTATGAAGTGGCATCCCTTGCAGGAAGTGGAAGGATGCAGGCAGAAAGCGGTGGAAAGACGGAGCAGGTATTTGTGGCAGTAGGAATCCTGACGCAGTTATCCATTTTAAATAACCGCATGGAGGATGCTACGGATATGCTGGAGAGCTTCAGACAGGTGGCAGAACGGGAAGTGCCCAAGCTTCTGCCGAATATCCGTGCCATGTCAGTAAGAATGGATTTATATACCGGAAGAATCAGTGAGGCATACCGGTGGATGGAAGAGGCACCGGATGAGAACGAGGAGTTTAATGCCATGGAGCGGTACCGTTACCTGACAAAGGTGCGGGTGTATCTGGCAGCCGGGCGGAAGGAAAAGGCACTACTTTTATTGGATAAGATGCGTTTCTATTCAGAAAAAGCACACAGAACCTACATTGCGATAGAAGTCATGATACTAAAAGCCATAGCCTTATATCGTATGGGAAAGGATGACTGGAAGGATACTTTACAGAAAGCGGTGGTAAGGGCAGAGGATTATCATTTTGTGCGGATTCTCACAAGAGAAGGAGCAGCACTCTGGGAGCTTTTGAGAGCCGGTACGATTACATGGCAGGATCAGGCATTTAAAAAGCAGGTCATGGAGGAATGTGAACAAATGGCAGGCT
>JAQXXN010000157.1 GCA_029226085.1 Thermoflexaceae bacterium | reverse complement strand
GATACTGCATCATTACTTACATTTCCTTCTGCATCAAAAGCCCTTGCCGTAAGTTTTATCTCTCCCTCCGGCATAAGGCTTGTATCCCATTGGAAATAGATTTCATTACTCTTATTATTTTTTCTTTCTATCAGCTTATATTCGCCATTTTCGTCAATATAACAGATTGCCATGCCTGTAATCTGTTTATTATCCTCTGCTTTTACACAAATCACCTGCCTTGTCCCAATTTTTTCTGTTTCCGGCGTAATACTGTATACGACCGGTGCCGTCTCATCCACTGCTGCTTTTATGGATAATTTTCCACAGGTTTCACTTTCATTTCCGGCATCATCAAATGCGGTAATCGTATACGAATATGTCTCTCCTGTTGTTACATTGGCATCAACATAGCTGTTTTTGGTGCCGTCATCAATTGTTGCAATCAGATTCTTTGCACCGTTGGCTGAATATTTATAAATCTTGTAACCGGCACACTCAGCACTTTCTGAAATATCAAATCCAATCTTTATAATTCCGTCAATACTCTCAATCACCGGATTATTCACACCTAACGGTGCCTGATTATCCACGTAAAAGCTTTGCGACCTCGTATTCCGGCAAGAATCACAATCGGTTACCGTTGCACGAATGATAACATCTCGTTCTCCTGTTATCACCCTGCTGTTCCATGTATAAGCTGCACTAATCACTCCACCCTTATTAAAAATAGATCTGCTGTCCAGTGTTGCTATCGTCTTCCATTTTCCATTGGAATCCAGATATTCAAGCGTAACTCTATCCTTGCTATAATCTCCCTGATTTTTTAATATTACATTAATGGATGTACTGCCTGAAATGATATCTCCCTTTGAAGATGTAATAGCCATGATTTCCGGTGATTCTGCCACCGCAGCTACCAGATTGCTTCGATTTGATTCATTTCCTGCAATATCTACTGCAACTACTTCATAACAGTATTCCGTATTTTCCAAAAGTGCCGTGTTTCGAAAACTGGTTTCCTTAACATTGCCTGCAATAAGATTATTGTCACGATATACCTTATAATATGCAATACCGGAGTTATCATCCGGTTCACTCCAGCAGAGTGTAACCGAACTTCCTCCCTTTGACATGACTCCAAGGTCATTTACCGCATCCGGCGCACTCATGTCCTTTTCTGTAGCAGTTTTCAGTATAGGGGACTCCGCAGACAAATTTTTATCTGCATCAAATGCATATACCGTGTAGGTATACGTCTGTCCCGGCATTAAGTTCTTATCCGCATATTCTTTTGTGGTTGTAATTGCTGCCAGAACTCCATCCCTGTATATTTCATAGCCGCTTACCGGCTTTTGGGTTTCATGATCAAAAGCAATCTTAACCGTTGTCGTGTCAACTTCCTCCATTCTCAGACCGGATACATTGTCTGGAAGTTCTGTCTCTGTCAGTTCATAGATCAGATTACTGCATATCTTTGATACATCACAATTAAACTGATATCCTTCATCCAGTTTTCTTGTCAGGACGAGATTATGAAAGCCAGTCATTCCCGGATGTGTAAATTGCACAGTCTGAACTGCTTTCTTACCGGATGGCAGTCTTCTTCCGTCAAGCACGGTTGTATGATTACCCGTGGCAATAAAATTCGCTGTCGCATTCTGTTTGAAATTACCACCGATTTTCAAAATTCCCGCGGTAAGAAAACCTTTATGGCTTGTCAGTGAAGAAAAGACAAAATCTTCATTGACCTTAACAAGTCCAGACTCTTCCTGCATTCTAAGACTTCCGTAATAATTAATATTCATGCTGCCATCAACATTTACTGTACCATCCCCAACATTCAGTTCTGCCTTACCGTCATTGCTATTGGCACTGCCCACCATAAGCCTGCCGGCATGTAAACAGAATCCATTTAATGCAAGTTTCTTATAGATTGTCAAGGTTCCAATAACGGTCAGATCATAATTTAAGGTACTATCATTGGTTATAACGATATTTCCTCCAAAAATACCGTCTTCCAAAATATCGGGAGAAGAAATAAAGACATTCTTATTTCCCCCTGCTTTTACTCCGGTATCCGATAATGCTTTTGTAACTTTAATATCACTATTAATGCAGACTCCCTCAGCAGATGTATTTTCGATAATCAGCTTTGAAATAACCGGCGTCAGGGAAGCTGTCAGTTTTTGTTCCATACTTCCGGAAAGATAAAGCTTTAAGTTATCTTTCGTGGAAAAAACCGTACTTCCGGATATATCCAAATTTCCCGAAATAATGAATTTTCCTGCTTCCAGTTTCAGAAGTTCTGCAGAATTTGGCTGAAAATATGCATTTCCTCCAACCCTCATTTCATCTTCAGCATGATTCATGATAAGAACACCGTGGCTGTATGTATAATTTGAGCTTCCGGTACCGTACTTTTCCTGCAAACGGTAATCACCGGATATTATCAGTTTTCCACCGCTTAGATTTAATGTTCCATTTGCATGAATAAAGTTTCCATTCACCGTTAATGTATGTCCGTTCAGATTCAGCTCATCGCCAACAAGCGTTAAATCCCCATCATAGACCGTATCCTCCTCAAGCATCCAGCCCATTACACCGGAAGTATCCCCATATGTCAGACGGCATCCATTACGAATCAGATTCAGTACCTGCAAAGTCTTTTCAGAATATACGCCTTCCTCACTGTAATTTTCTAGTTCCAATGTTCCTATTGTACGATTATTGGCAGTAACAATTTGCTTTCCCTCTCCTGATAAGATAAATCTCGTATCTGTTACAGCATAATTTGACACATAATTCATGTCTCCTTTTATCTCAATAATTCCTGATGATTCCTGATTAATCGTTGAACAGAAAAAATTGCCATATGCAAGAATATTTCCTTCATTTAACTGAATCGTACTAAAATAGGTCTTTTCTCCATGCCCGGTTACTTTTCCAGAAATAACCGAATTATTGGAAAACGTGGCATTTCCATAAATATCCATGCTTCCCGCATCAGAAACATTGAAGTTACCATAAACTGTAACATCACCATATACCGTAACTTTCTCATCAAGCTGGAAACCCTTTGCAAAATACAGGTTTCCATGATATTCCTGATTCTTAAAAGTGGTTTGTTCTCCTGCCTGTAAAATTCCCGGAATTTCTCTTCCACAATCATCCATACAGCCGTTTATATATATTTTTCCATTTATCAGAATCTCATTATCAACAATCAGATTATTTATGTAACATGAGGAAGCATTCCCATTCATGTAAACATTCTGCTGTTTTTGACCACACAATTTTATGACATGGGATTCACAAGGTCTAAAACATCCTGCAATCGTAAGATTTCCCGCTATTTCCATTGCTCCGGCAGACAATATGCCTATTTTATCACTGTTACTGTTTGTGAGAAAATCACCATGAACCACAACATAATCCTTTTCATTCTGCATCACCAGACAGGCAGGTACAATATCCGAATAGGCATCGGATTTTCCTATACTAAAATTTCCCATCACTTCAAGAGTACCGCCATTGATATCAACAACGCCACCCAGTACAAGTAAATCCCCGTTTACCGTAAGTGCATGCCCATTTAAATCCAATTTACCAACAAGAATCGTCAGTGAGCCATCTATTACCTCATCCACCATAAGGGTCCATCCAACCTCTCCCTCATAATCGCCAAACCGAATCTTGTTGCCATTGGTGATAATATTTTCTATTCCAAGCATTTTTTCCGAATATATCCCTTCCTCGCTTTCATTAAGAAGCTCAAGGGTTGAAATATCTCCCTGGTACATTACTGAAATTGTCTGAAGTGCATTGCCTGAAAGCAGCATTCTGCTGTCCTTCGTAAGTGAAAGATAATATGACGAAAAATTTCCTTTCAGTTCTAATGTTCCAGCTTCCCCGTCCATACGATATGCATTGAAGTTTCCTCCCACATGCATGTTTGCCTGCTCAGATTTTAATGTAAATGTTCCACTCTTCTTACCGGATGTATTGATATTTCCTTCAACTAAAAAACTGCCGACTATATTTATATTCCGACTATTTTCCACGGAGCCTTTTACTGTCAAGGAATCTTCAACAAACAGATAGGATACATCATTGGTAAAATTACCACCAACTTCACAGGTATTAATTCTGTTCCAGCCATTCGATGTCAGATACAAATCCCCCTCAACCGTCAACTTATCAATGATTCCAGAATTACTGTTTATCCTGCAGTTTCCTGTCACATGTACATTCTTATTATTAAAATCGCTTTTCCAAAAATTAACATTTCCATTTACAAAAAGATCATCTGATACCGTATAACTGCCTCTCAAGGTTATGGTATTTCCCGTACCAATTTTCCCGGCTATTTCACCGGATATATTAGCTTCAATGTCGCCTTCATGTGTATTTAATAATTCAAGATGATTTTCATTAATTTCAATCGTACCCGTTGATTTACAGCCATTAGTAACCAGATTATTCTTAATTTTGACAGACTGGAAACAGATACCTTCCTCTGATGTATTTAACAGTTCCCAGTTTATTACATCCATTCTGATGCTTACCTTCTGCTTTCTGGAACCATTTAAGATAATCCTGTTGGCAGTATCCGAACAAAAATATGCATCACAGGAAACATCTCCTCCAATTGTGATACTTCCCTTACTCAAATTGGAACGGAGGGTATCATAATCACATTTTGTATAAAAATCTCCCGATACAGACATTTTGTCTTCATTATCATTCATGACAAGATTTCCCAGTCCATATCCGTTATCGCCATAATTCTTTAATGCATAACTGCCATTAATAATTAATGTTCCGTTATTGAAATCAACTGTGCCGTTCTGATGAATAAAATCACCGTTAATCGTCAGAGTATGTCCATTAAGGTCCAATGTATCTCCATAGAGTACAAACTCTCCATCAATTGTTTCATCTTCCGTAAGTTTCCAGCCAAACAGTCCGTTGCCGCTTCCAATGGTCAGTCTGACATCATTTCTGTTTAAGGTTGTATAATTCAGGTTATAATCCGAATGCACTCCTTCCTCACTTGTATTTTCCAATGTAAGAATATTAAAAACAGCATCCCTGGCATTGATATTCTGTCTGGATGTTCCGTTTAACGTCATGGTACCAGAATGCCTGAAATTTCCCAGAACGTCACCAGCTACCTTAACCTTTCCGCTTTCCAAAAAACATGCTTTACTGCCAGCATCCAGATTTCCATTGATGATAAGACCACCATAGCTTGCATTGATATTTACAATATTTTCTCCGGTTTCATTTTCCCCTGAAACAAAATCACCATTTACATTAAGCTGATTAGAAATGGTAACTGTTCCTCTGACTTTTACGTCCTGTCCAACATCCAGCCAGTAAATTTCCGCCCCATCAATAAACGACACGCTTCCTGCATAACTGTTTCTTCCGAAAGTCGTCTGTTTTCCTGCTGTGATATATCCAATGTAATTTTCTGCAATATTATTGATATTTTCCACTTTCCGCTGAACGTATGGCTCATTCACAAACTCTATTATTTCCACATCAGCCGTATTAAAATACAAATTATTGATTCTGGAATATTCTACACTTTCAAATTCCGGAAATGTGATAATCTGTCCGTTTTTACCTTTTAAATAAAGGTCATGGCTTCCGGATGCCATAAATGCTTTTTCACACCCTCTGTCTGTTACGGTCATGTTTCCTGACAAATACATGTCACCATTAGTCAGAAGATCTGTATGGTCATATACCGATTCATCAAAAAAATCCCCATATACATATACTCTTGAAGTAGCTTTTGTCATGCTAAGTCTTCCGTAGCTTACCTGATATTCCGTAATATCAGTATTTTCATTCTCCACAGGAGTCTGAATCCGGTAATCTCCTTTTACTATCAGTTTTCCGTTATTGACATTCAGCACTCCGCCTCTTTGTATCAGATCTCCATCAATCGTAAGCGTATATCCGCCAAGATCCATTATTCCGCTATATAATTCCAAATTCCCATTAATTGTTGTGTTGCCTGTCAGCTTGTACCCATGTACCGCATTTTCATCCGGATAATGAATACCATTTCCATGCTCAATCCATTTATCAATAATCAGAAACTGATTAAAATAAACTCCTTCCTCTGAAGTATTTAACACTTCCAAAATACCAAAACCAACATTCTCTCCCGGTATGGAAATATCCTGCCTGCCAGAGCCGGATAGAATTGTTTTAAAATCTGTTCCCGCAAGAAAAATATTGGGATTTGTGACAGAAAGATTTCCTCCTAACTCCAAGGTTCCTGCAGACAGATGCTGCAGTGTTTCGGAATATCCCTCCCAGAACAAATTTCCTCTGATAATCAGAGTGTCATTGGCATCTGTCATTTTTAAACAGCCCCTTCGATAAAGAGTAAAATCACTGGCACAGATGATGCTTCCCTTATTAAAGGAAACGATTCCCTCAACATCTGCCGTACCGTTTACCATTAATTCATATCCGTTAAGATTTAAAATTACACCGGAATCAACACTCAGATTGTTTACCTTCATATTCTGAGCCAACGTATAATTGGAATGAATCACAAGATTATCCGGCAGTGCTTCTTCCATCATCTGTTCCTTTGCTGTCTGTTCTTCCTGCATCTGTTCCTCGGCCGCTTCCGGTATCAGTTCTACATTTGTTCCCATCTGCTGTGTTATGTCTGTTGTCGTTTTTTGATTTTGATCCGTTTCTTCCGTTGTATCCGAAATTTCACCAGCATATACTTTTCTGTCCGTATAAGAACATAATTCAATCAATAATGACAAAATAAGTATTATTGCCATAATTCTTCTAATTGTTCTGATAATTTTCATTTTAACCCTCACTTTTGTATTTTTCTGTTTTATGATTATTTACCGTGATTTTCGATTTTAGTTATATTTCCATTTGAGTCATAGGTATAATAAATACAATATTCCTCATGCTCTTCTAAAATCAGACGGCCCAATTTATCATACTGATAACTTGTTTTATCATTTTTCTTTTTATCATCATTTTCCGGCTGTTCTGATGACTCTGGTTCTGTAACATTTGTTTCTCCGCCATTCTTTTCTGTATCCTGATTATTCCCACCGATTAGCGGCTCCTGATTCTCATTCTCTTTCTGTAATGATTCATGTTTCCCGATGCTTTCTGTATTTTTCTCCGTATTACTTTTTTCACTTACTCTACCATCTGTGATATCCGTTACCGTCACATCGGTATCATTTTCATCTGCCATGCTTTCATCCAAAAAATCACTTTCTGTTGTCTGCTTTATCATCTCATTTTTTTTATTTTCCTCAATGAAAAAAATACCTGCTGACATAATTAGAATGACTGACAGACCAGAAACCAGTATTATTTTTTGCTTTTTCATTCATCCAATCCTCCTTAGCAATAAAAAAACACCATGGAATAAGCTAATATCTATCGCTTATTCCATGGTGGATATCATTCCAGAAATATATACATCCATTCTAAATGCCGTATCCTATGTATTTCAGAGCCCCTCATGCAACAAACGCTTATTCTCATACGCAAAATGTTGTAAGCCCACCATATCACTTTGATAACGGCATGTCAATAAAAACTTTTTCAAATCACCTTTCTCACACTACCCTGCCAGCACAAAATACCCAATTACCAGAAGTCCCAGCACAATCCGGTAATAACCGAATACCTTGAAATCATTTTTCTTAATATATCCCATGAGGAACTTAATCGCAAGCACCGATACCACAAATGCGGTTACCATTCCCAGTATCAGAATGAAAAGTTCCGTAGAGGTAAATGCGAATCCAAACTTCAAGAGCTTCAGGAAACTTGCTCCGAACATTACCGGAATTGCAAGGAAAAATGTAAATTCTGCCGCAACATAACGGGAACAGCCGATTAACATTGCACCGATAATGGTTGCACCGGATCTTGATGTACCCGGAATCAGTGCCAGAATCTGAAATATTCCGATAAAAAGTGCCGTCTTATAAGACAATGCATTCAAATCCGTTGTAGACGGTTCCTTTCCTTTATTCCAGTTCTCTACCAGAATAAAAAGCACACCGTATACTATCAGCATGATTGCAACTGTCTGGTAATTGTAGAATAACCGGTCAATCAGGTCATCAAAAGGAAGACCGATGACTGCTGCAGGAAGTGCTGCAACAATAACCTTAAACCACAGCGTCCATGTATTCTTTTTTTCCTGAACCGACTTCTTAGGTGCAAAAGGGTTCAGCTTATTAAAATACAGCACAATAACTGCAAGTATTGCCCCAAGTTGAATCACAACCTCGAACATCTCCCAGAACTCTTCCGTCACGTTTAACTGAATAAATTCATTTACAAGTATCATATGCCCGGTACTGCTGATTGGCAGCCATTCTGTGATTCCTTCCACAATTCCAAGTATCAACACCTTAATGATTGTCAAAAAATCCATTGCTTTTCCCCTTATCTATTATATCTCCTCTGACTGGTACAAATTATTTTTCCACTGCCGAATCCATGATTAAATCCGTTGCCTTATCCAGAAGCATACACTTTACAACACCATTCTCCGTAAATGCATTCACAAACTTCTCTACAGACGAATACTGTCTCGCATCAGCTGTCTCCTGCAAATGTTCCTTATAATAAGACTGTGTAACCGTAAGGTTTTCATTCTTAATTATTTCCTCAAAAATAAACTCAAGGAGAATCTGGTTTCTTGCAGCCTCTTCAACTGTCTCAACACCATAATACTTCATCATGTATTCACTGTCTGTCATTTCATAAAGAATCTTATACTTGTCAACTTCTTCCTGAATGGAAGCTGACTTACTGGAAATATATTCCTCCGGGAATTCTTTTATAACTTCTGTATTGCTAATAATCTTGTCCAGAATCTGATTATATTTATCATTATAATAATTCGTCTGTGCATTTTCTTCCAGCATACTCATCAATTCCTGATTATAGGCATCTACCGTGGTAAATTCCCCTTCTGTGATCTTTGCAACCAATTCATCGTCATATGCAGGAAGTACCGGTTCATACACACCTGAAATTTCAATATTAAATGTAATTGCCCTTCCGGCATATTTTTCTTCTGTCTTAAAATTTTCCGGAACATGAAGTCCTGTTATGGCTCTCTTCTCTCCTGCCGAAAGTCCAATCATGGCTTCTTCAAATCCATCAATGAGAAACTCACCGCTTCCGATAACCAGCTTATAATCCTTGCTTGAAAATCCCTCTACCTTGCTGCCGCTGATATAGGAATCAAAGGAAACCACAACCATGTCACCATCCTGTACCGGTCTGTCCACTACTTTATAATTCACATATTTTTCCACAATCTGGTCAATAACATTCTGCAAGTCTTTCTCTGTTACCGTATAATCATCCAGTTCAACTTCAATCCCCTTGTATTCTCCTACTTTAACATATTCATCCGCATTATAATCATAGGTAACATTCATTACCTTATCTCCACATCCGGTGAATAATCCCATTGCAAGTGTCATTGCCATCATGGCACTTACACCTTTAAAAAACTTTCTCATAACATCCTCCATAATCCTTTTGTTAAAATGAATAACAATATATTTATACCATAAATAAATGAAAAATAATAGTAAATACACAAAAAATACACAGTTAATTAAACTGTCACAGTCCACAATTCTTCACGGTTCTCGGGAAAGGAATCACATCCCGGATATTTCCCATGCCCGTAACATACATTACCAGTCTTTCAAATCCAAGACCAAAACCGGAATGCCTTACTGTTCCATATTTCCTAAGATCCAGATAAAAATCATAATCCTCTTCCTTAAGTCCAAGCTCCCTCATTCTGGATAACAGCTTGTCATAATCTTCTTCCCTCTGGCTTCCTCCAATGATTTCACCGATTCCCGGGACCAGGCAGTCCATTGCCGCAACGGTTTTTTCATCCTCATTCATCTTCATATAGAACGCTTTAATCTCTTTTGGATAATCCGTTACGAATACCGGTCTTTTGAAAATCTGCTCGGTAAGATAACGTTCATGTTCTGTCTGCAGATCACAGCCCCAGTATACCTTGTATTCAAATGAATCATTATGTTCCTCCAGAAGCTTTATGGCCTCTGTGTAAGTAACATGTCCGAATTCTGAGGAAACCACATGATTCAGCCGCTGCAGAAGACCATTATCAACAAACTCATTAAAGAAATTCATTTCCTCCGGCGCATTTTCCATGACATAACGGATTACATATTTTAACATGCCCTCTGCCAGAATCATGTTATCCTTCAAATCCGCAAATGCCATTTCCGGTTCAATCATCCAGAACTCTGCTGCATGTCTTGTAGTATTGGAATTTTCTGCCCGAAAAGTCGGTCCAAAAGTATAAATATTCCGGAACGCACAGGCATAAGTTTCTCCGTTTAACTGGCCGCTGACCGTAAGATTCACAGGCTTTCCAAAGAAATCTGCCGAATAATCCACGTTTCCTTCCTGATTTTTCGGAATATTATTCAAATCCATGGTGGTTACCTGAAACATTTCTCCCGCACCTTCACAATCACTTCCGGTAATTAACGGTGTATGCACATATACGAATCCACGTTCCTGAAAATACTGGTGAATGGCATAGGCAAGCAGGGATCTTACGCGGAAAACTGCCTGAAATGTATTGGTTCTTGGTCGCAGATGGGAAATCTTCCTTAAATACTCAAAGGAATGTCTCTTCTTCTGAAGAGGGTAATCCGGTGTGGACTCTCCTTCCACCACAACTTCTTCTGCCTGAATTTCAAACGGCTGCTTGG
>JAQXXN010000156.1 GCA_029226085.1 Thermoflexaceae bacterium | reverse complement strand
CAAGTGAGAGAAGCCAGTCACGGCAGAAGGCTCTCCAGTATTGGAACCACTCAAGGTCTGTTCCCGGCTTACAGAAGAACTCCAGTTCCATCTGCTCAAATTCTCTTGTACGGAAAGTAAAGTTACCCGGTGTAATCTCGTTACGGAAAGACTTACCAATCTGTCCGATACCAAATGGAACCTTCTTCCGGGAAGTTCTCTGAACATTCTTAAAGTTAACAAAGATACCCTGTGCCGTTTCCGGTCTTAAATAAACCGTATTCTTGGCATCTTCCGTAACGCCCTGGAAGGTCTTAAACATCAGGTTAAACTGTCTGATTTCCGTAAAATCCTTCTTGCCACAGGAAGGACAGCAGATTTCATGCTCCTTAATAAATCCTTCCATCTGTTCATTGGACCATGCGTCAACAGCTTCCTCTAATTCAAAATGATTCTCACCACACCAGTCTTCAATCAGCTTATCGGCACGAAATCTTTCCTTACAGCTCTTACAGTCCATTAATGGGTCTGCAAATCCTCCTAAGTGACCGGAAGCCACCCAAGTCTGTGGGTTCATTAGGATTGCACAGTCCACGCCCACGTTATACGGACTCTCCTGTACAAATTTCTGCCACCATGCCTTTTTTACATTATTCTTAAGTTCGACACCCAGATTGCCATAGTCCCAGGTATTTGCAAGACCACCATAGATTTCGGAACCCGGATAAACAAAACCTCTTGATTTCGCTAATGCAACAATCTTGTCCATTGTCTTTTCCATAAGTACAAACCTCTCATTGCTCATAATATTTTACATTATATTGTAACTGGAAAAGCCTACTTTTTCAAGGGGTATTTTTCGCTCATTTATTTCTGCCGTCATCTCTTTCTCAATCGGTAAGCACACTTCCTATTTTTTCAACTGTTCCTGTCATGTATGCATCCAAATCCTTTGTTATGTGAATCCTTAATATTCCTCCCGGCATGTGGACATTCACATCCGAATCTACCAGTCCCACCTGATACATTGCTCCCGCAGCGGCACAGCTTCCTGTACCCGAAGACAGGGTATATCCTGCACCACGTTCAAATATTTCAATCTGAATGTTATTCCGGTCCAGAATCTTTACAATCTGGGTATTCACACCATTTTTAAAACATCTCGCATATTCCGTGTGCTTTGCGATTCTACATACTCGTTCTTTGGACACCTCATCCAGAAGGATAACGCAGTGAGGATTTCCAACGGATACACAGGTGCACCGCATGTCTTCCTTTCCAAATGTAACGGTCTTATCAATGACTGTATTGCCGATTCCAATAACACCGATTTCCCTGCTTGCAAAACTCAGCCGTCCCATGAATACTTCCATATTATCGCCCATGTCATCCAGATATTTTACCTTCACAGTACCACCCTTTGTAAGAATCGTTACTTCATTACCATTTACATACCCTGCATCCTTTAAGTATCTTGCAAAAATCCGCACACCGTTCCCGCTTTTTTCAACTTCACTTCCATCCGGATTATAAATCCTCAGTCGAAAACCCGTTCCTTTTGTTCCTGATTCTTTCACGCATTCTCCTTCCAGAATACCATCCGCCCCGAATCCCAAATGCCTGTCGCACAGTTTCATTGCCATTCCGGAATTCATTGTTTCCTTATTTTTGCTGCTGTCGAATACCAGATAATCATTCCCCAGTCCGTGATATTTCTCCATTCGCATAAATTACGCCGCCTTTCCTTTTTCATTTCCATTTTCTATGTATTTCTTTCCTGTCAAAATATAAAATAAATCCTCTTACTATAGTATACGAAACATTTTTTTGAATAAATATAAATATTATGTTATAATTCTTTCACAAAATGCTTTTATGAATTGATGGAGGTTTTATGGAACAGTTTGAGAAAACAGGATATTTAAATGAAGATCTTAGAATATTTTATTTGAACGATACCAAAGAACGTAAATATGAACTGCATTACCACGATTTCCATAAAATTCTTATTTTTCTTAATGGAAATGTAAATTATTACATCGAAGGAAAATACTATCCGTTAAATCCCGGTGATGTGATACTGGTAAAAGCAGGAGACATTCACAGACCCACCGTTTCTTTCAGTGTGCCTTATGAACGGATTATTATTTATATTTCCAACCATTTTTTTGAAAAAGAAGAACATAAGAAGCTTTTTGAATGCTTTGAATACTGCAAGACTTCCGGCAACAACCGGATTGCACCGGATTACACCTATCGCGGACTTTTACTTGGGGACTGTGTCAATAAACTGAAATCTTCCAAATTACTGGATGATGACTACCAAAAGCTCTATGAACAGATTCATATTACAGATTTGCTGATTCATCTGAATTTATTTATCAAGGATGGCAACATCCCGGACACGGGACATATCTCCAATGAAAAGATTTCGGATACCATTAATTATATTAACGCCCATTTAACAGAGGAACTGGACATTAACACCATTGCTGCGTCTGTATACCTTACCCCGTCCTACCTCATGCACCTTTTTAAGGCAGAAACCGGCTTAAGCATCATGCAGTACCTAAACCGCAAGCGGTTATTTCTTGCTGACAGTCTGATTCAAAACGGCGCTTCCAAGACAGAGGCCTGCTATCAGAGTGGCTTTAAAAATTATGCAGCATATTATCATGCAGTAAGAACGATTAAACGCTAACCGGCTGCTTCTTCCCTGCCTTTATCACTTTTCCATCAGCTCCAGCATTTCAAGAGACTTTAATTTCTTGTCCATGGTAAGAAGTGCAATCCTCCCCATGACCATCCGAAGCTCAACAAGTACCTCCTCGGTAACCGTAAAGGTAAAAAGCTTCGCAATGGGTGTTGTAATGATATATTGCAGGGCATAAAGTGTGGACTGGCTGATTTCTATGGCATCCGGTGCATCATGGACACAGGATTTGCAGTAAACGGCTGCCTTTGCCGCACTGAAATACGAAAGGTCATCCTCCTTCTTACATCCGCCACATTCAAAACACTGCGGATAACTTCCATGCAAAACCATCATTTTCAGTTCAAACACGTATCTTACCAGTGCATTGGGAATTGCTTCCTTCTTAAGTGCTTTAAATGCCGCATACAAGAGATTCAATTCTCTTGACGCATCAATGTTTTCATAGGAGTAATAATCCGCAAGCTCCATGAAATAAATTCCATAATACACACAATCAATATCCGTGGAAATCTCCTGAAAATAATGATCAATGTCCGCACCCTGGATATTATAGGACGTTCTTCCCTCATACAGCTTAAACGTGCCAAAACAAAAGGGATTGGAGCACCCCATTAACGGACTGTTCATCCTTCTTGCCCCCTTGGCAAAGGCACTGATTTTACCACGTTCCTTTGTCAAAAGCACGACTCTTTTATCATAATCATTAACGGGCATGGACGATATTACCATGCCTGTTACCGTAATCACATCGCCCATGCCCGTACTCCTTTCCAATATGATTCCTCTCCGGCGAAGAATATTTTATCATACTGCCACAAAAAAATCAGTAACTTTCTCCGTTAAAAGCACAAATCCTGTCTGCCAGTGCAATGGTAGACGGCCGGTGGGCTATCATGATGATGTTCTTTTCCTTCTTCATGGATTTCATTGCATCATTTACCAGCTGTTCTGATTCATTATCCAGGGCAGAAGTCGCTTCATCCAGAAGCATAACCGGTGCTTCCTTTAGAATTGCCCTTGCTATGGCAATCCGCTGTCTCTGTCCTCCGGACAGACGGTTTCCACGTTCGCCCACGCAGCTATCATAACCATTTTCCAAATTCATGATAAACTCATGCGCATGCGCCCTTTTTGCTGCCTCAATGATTTCCTCCTCTGTTGCATCCTGCTTTCCGATTAAGATATTTTCCCGTACCGATACATTGAACAAATACGGCTCCTGTGGAACATAGGAAATCATTTCACGAATTTCCTGATTGCTAAGATCATAATAGGATTTTCCGTCAATCCTGATATCACCACTCTGAATCGGATAAAGTCCCAGTAAGAGTTTGGATAAGGTTGACTTTCCACAGCCTGACGGTCCCGTGATGGCAATGGTCTCGCCCTTATGGGAATACAGGGAGTAATCCTTTAACAATTCCTTATCCTCGCTGTAAGAAAAACGGATGTGTGATACGTCAATATATTTTTCATCACTTTTCAGGACAGGATTCTCATTCCTTTCCGGATACCAGCTTTCCGCCTCCTTTTTCTCTTCCATGAATTCAAAAATATTCTGTGCATTGGTAAGACATCCAATCAGCTCCGGAAGATATCGTCCCAGCTGCAAAAACTGATAGGAAAAGCTTCCATATAGGGAATAAATGGCGGTTAATGCGCCTAATGTGGTATAGCCTTTCTGGACAAAATAAATTCCAATCATGAGAAACGTCAGCGCACATAATAAATCAAATCCCGTATTAAACCCTTCCAGACATGCAGTAAAGAAAATCTTTCCCCTGCTTTCTTTGACATAATTCTCATTTTCCGCCGCGAACTCTTCCACAGTCTGCCTTCCTGCCGTATTCATCCGCGCCTGTTCCATGCCCTGAAGGAGATTTGATAGTTTCTCTGTCATTTTGCCATTTGCCACAGACATTCTCTTCGTTACCGTCTTTATGGGATTCACAAAAAGCGTATTAACCAGTAACATGACCAGATTCACACCGACAAGACACAATGTAATCTGCCAGCCTAACACCAGCATGGGAATCAGATAAACCACTACCTGCAAAAGCGGTGCCGTGGTTCTTCTAAGGCGGGAACCATATATACTTCCCATACTCTGTATATCCTTCTGCATTACTAAAAACACCAATTGTGCCATTTTGTTCTGCTGCCATAAATGGAAGCCGGTCAATTCTAAAAACGCTGGACACAAAAATTCCAAGCACAAAGAATCCAAGTGTTACCAAAAGCATTGCCAAATATTTTCTTCTTTCGATATTTTCAGTCTTAACACATCTACGAATGCGGTACTTGATATTAGCCTCCCCAAATGGCATTGCATGATCCCTCTCACCGCTTCGAAAGAAGCCTGATGCAGCATTAAGAATCGCCTCCGCATACTGTTTCTTCTGACCAATCCCTATCTTCTGTAACACAAGTTCATCACAGGAAGTCTCCTGATCACGAACAAAGAAATAATATGCGCACCAGAGCAGCGGGTTAAACCAGTTTAGTGTACATAAGACAAAGGCAAGTAATTTGGTAAAGTAATCTCCTCTTCGAATATGCGTCATCTCATGACACACAACCATCTCTTCCATGCTCGCATCGATTCCTTCCGGAAGATAAATTCTCGGCGGAAAATACCCAAAAGTAAATGCACTGGCTATGCCACTGCTATAATAAACCGGTACATAAAAGCCCCGTACTTTTTGAAATGGATTGTCTGCACCCTCCTTTTTCTTCGCATTCTGACGAAGTAATCTTGCCAAATGAAAATAATGAACCACATTCATCAGAAGAATTGCAATAACACCAATCAGATAGAACACCACAATCATATTCCAGTTCACATCCACATACCACAATTCCTGCACAATATCCACATTCGGCAGAATGGCAAATCGGCCAATCGGAACCACTGCAAAAATCAGATGAAATCCAACCAGTCCCCATAACACATACGTGAGCTTCTTCGGCAATTTCCCTAATAGTACTCTTAATAGTAATAAATAAAAAACTGCAAACGAACCAGCAAGACTCATTTGCAGCAACTGAAAAAATATAGCCATCATGTCATTATTCTCCAAAATTGTATATTCTCCAATAAATCTTCCATCCATCAGAGTTTCTCGTTATAAAGAATAAATTTGCTCCTGCGTTTAGGTCTATCTTTCACCGACCTTTAGTTTATAAAATTTAGACCTGTTTGTCAAGAAGTAATACATCATTCTTTAACATTCATCAATCAGCTTTTTTATGTCCTCTTTGTCCTTCTCGGACAGTTTTACTTTATTACCGCAAAATGCCGCCAGAAAGAGTGGAAGTGAACCATCAAAGTGCTCCTCCACATATTCCCTTCCGCATGCTCCATAATATTCTTCGCGGCTCAATGTAGAAGTCACCATGGCATTCTCATTTTTCAGTATTTCCTTCCGGCAAAGATTCTTAAGCACGGTATACGTCGTCGACTTCTTCCATTCAAATTTCTTCTCACATTCATGAACCAGTGCTGTGGAATTAATAGGCTCTAATTCCCAGATTAGCTCCATGAAATCATTCTCAGCCTTAGTCAGTATACTGACTTTATTTTTCTTCATCCTTCTCACACCCTTTATAACTCAAATTCCTTCTTCGCATCATATCCAAAATTCTTAATCAGAAGGTCATTATCCCGCCATTCCTTACGCACCTTGACCCAGAGCTTT
>JAQXXN010000155.1 GCA_029226085.1 Thermoflexaceae bacterium | reverse complement strand
CTTACCTGCGGCATCATAAAAAGATTTTTCCGACCATGGAAGTGAAAATACTTTCTTTTCAATACAGGATACTTCCCGTGCATCTTCCGGTTTCATTTTTCTTAATTCCATGCTAGTCTTCCTTCCCGGACTTTTGCTTTTCCTTAAGTTCTCTTTCTGCCTGCGAAGCTCTTAAATAATCCGGCAGATGTTCTCTCGCCTCTTCTATTTTTCCTTCCTTATAATAAATTAATGCGAGTGCCGCCACGGAGGATGCTTTGTTTCTATTTAAATGTGCCGGTGCAAACTGATACGGAACCGTTAAATTGGAACAAATATATTCCTTGTTGACAGGAATACCATCCCCAAGAAGAATTACCTCCCGGTTCATGTCATTTAATTCCTTCACTACATCCCCAATCATGGAAAGGTTTTGTTCTCTTTTAATTAGAAGCTGCTGGTTGCATTCATATATCCCTGAGTAGACCTGGCTCCTGCGTGCATCCATCATCGGACAGATGATTTTATCTGTTCCAAAAAAATTATACGCCATTGCATCCATTGTAGGGACATGTATCATTGGTTTATTTAATGCCAGCCCAAGACCTTTTCCCGTTGCCGAACCGATTCTAAGACCCGTAAAGGAGCCGGGACCTCCCGAAACTGCAATGGCATCTATCTCCTCAAGATTCGTTTCACTCATGGTTACAATTTCATCTATCATGGAAAGCAACGTCTGGGAATGTGTTTTTTTATGATTCATCGTGTATTCAGCCAGAAGTGTTTCTTCTGTGATAATTGCTGCCGAAGCTACCATGGATGAACTTTCAATTGCAAGAATCTTCATCTTCAAATCCTCCCTGTATCGTAATTTTCCGATAATCAAACCCTTTTTCCAAAACCTTATCCAGAGTAATGACCCAATGATTTTCCGGCATGATTTCTTCTATGAGATTTGCCCATTCCACAAGGCACACACCATCCCCATAAAAATAATCTTCATAACCGATTTCATCCATCTCACTGATATCTCCAATCCGGTATACATCAAAATGGTAAAACGGAAGCCTGCCCTCTTCATAAACCTGCACGATTGTAAATGTGGGACTGTTTACGGCACCATCGATTCCAAGTCCCTTTGCAAATCCCTGCGTAAAAACGGTTTTTCCCACTCCCAGATCTCCCACCAGGGAAATCACGGTTCCCGCCGCAATCTGTTCTCCAATTTTCCTTCCCAGTTCAAATGTTTCATCCGGTCCAAATGTTTCTATTACTTTCACCTTTCGCTCCATAGAAAACTATAATTTTATTTTTCTTATCTTAGAATTTTTTATGATATCTATTACCTGTGGCAGCTTTTCGCCGATTTCCCGCTTTGGAAGTATATATGCCCGAAGACTGCTGATATACAAAACAATGGATTTCCCCGTATCAACCGCCTTAATGATTTCCTCCATCGGAATAGCTGCCCTTGCCCCTTCCTGCTCTATCACAAGTTCTGTTTCTGAAATCGTATATTGAATCGGTTTCTGAAATGAAGGCGTAAGCTTTACCTGCTGAATCGATTTAAAATAAATCCTAAAAGGCGTAATAATGGTAAAAAACAATCCTAAAAATCCCGTTACTAATATATACGTGATATTTGCCTGCGCACGTAATGAAAAAAAGCATACCACAAGCATCACCACACCCAGAAGCAGGCTTACGATTCCCTGAAAATGTCTGTAATTATGATATACATTATAATCAAACATATCCGAACTGTTTATTGTAACCTCAAACGTAACCATGGACATTTCACCTCTTTATTCATCAATAATCATGGTAAGCTGTATTCTCTGACGCTTCAAATCCACACTCAACACCTTTACATCCACAACATCCCCTACGCTTACAACGTCCAGAGGATGCTTTACAAAGCGTTTACTGGTTAACTGTGAAATATGCACCAGTCCATCCTGATGTACTCCTATGTCCACAAATACACCAAAGTCTATTACATTCCGAACCGTACCCTTTAAAACCATTCCCGGTTCAAGGTCTTTCATTTCCATGACATCCGTACGGAGAATCGGTTTTGGCATTTCGTCCCTCGGGTCTCTTGCCGGCTTCTCCAGCTCCTTAATGATATCCGTAAGTGTGATTTCACCCACTCCTAAGGCCTGGGCCGTCTTCTTTATGTCTTTTACCTTTTTCCCAAGACCCGCCAGTTCTCCGCTGTTAATGGAATTCACATCATATCCCAGCATCTTAAGAAGCTCTATTGCCGCCTCATAGCTTTCCGGATGTACGCTGGTTGCATCCAGTGGATTATCGCCACCCTGAATCCGCATGAAACCTGCACATTGCTCAAAGGCTTTTGGTCCCAGCTTTGCAACTTTAAGAAGCTGTCTGCGGTCTGTAAATCTTCCGTTTTCTTCCCGGAATGCAACAATATTTTTTGCAATCACCTTCGTCACTCCGGAAATATATTCCAACAGCGATGCAGAAGCGGTATTCAGATCAACGCCGACTTTATTCACACAATCCTCAACTACATCCGTCAGCGTCTCCGATAATTTTTTCTGATTCATGTCATGCTGGTATTGTCCGACTCCAATGGATTTCGGATCGATTTTTACCAGTTCTGCCAGCGGATCCTGTAAACGTCTTGCAATGGAAACTGCACTTCTCTGTGCCACATCAAAATCCGGAAATTCTTCCGTTGCCAGTTTGCTTGCTGAATATACGGAAGCTCCGGCTTCACTGACAATAATATATTCCACTTTTTCATCCAGTTCCTTTAACAGTTCCACAATAACCTGTTCTGACTCTCTGGACGCTGTTCCGTTTCCTACGGAAATCAACGATACATGATATTTCTTTATTAGCTTCTTTAATTCTTCTTTCGCTTCTTTTACCTTATTATGCGGCATGGTCGGATAAATCACCTTGGTGTCCAGTACTTTTCCGGTCGGGTCCACAACCGCCAGCTTACATCCCGTACGGAATGCAGGATCCCATCCGAGTACTACTCTTCCTGCAATCGGCGGCTGCATCAGGATTTGTTCCAAATTCTTGGAAAAAACCTTAATTGCCCCGTCTTCTGCCTTTTCCGTAAGTTCATTCCTTACTTCCCTTTCGATTGCCGGTGCAATCAGACGCTCATAACTATCTTCCATTGCTTCCGTTATAATCGGAGTTGTATACGGATTTTCCCTTGCAATTATCTTTTTGTGAAGATAATTTAATATTCTTTCTTCCGGTGCATTAATCTTTACCGTTAGAACCTTTTCATTTTCCCCGCGGTTTATGGCAAGGATACGATGTCCGGCAATCTTTCCGATACTCTCTTCAAACTCATAATACATTTCATAAACGCTTTCAGCTTCTTTATCCTTTGCCGTACTGGTAATCGTTCCCTCTTTCATGGTAATATTTCTGATATAGGTACGATAATCCGCATCATCTGATATTCTCTCTGCAATAATGTCTTTTGCGCCGTTAACCGCGTCTTGTGGCGTAAGCACTTCCTTTTCTTC
>JAQXXN010000154.1 GCA_029226085.1 Thermoflexaceae bacterium | reverse complement strand
TCTACATTAGAAGAATTAATTAACCAGAGTAATGAAAAATACCGTTCCGGAAAGCTTGCACTGATACAGAAAATACCAACGCCCATAAAGCCCATTACAATGGATAAGGAATCAAGACATATTACACTGGCTTATTTTGACCAGAAAAGTACGGTGGATTATATCGGTTCAGTACAGGGAATTCCGGTATGCTTTGATGCCAAGGAATGTAATGCAAAGACATTTCCTGTCCAGAATATCCATCCTCATCAGATTCAGTTTATGAAGGAATTTGAGGAACAGGGTGGAATATCATTTATTATAATTTATTTTACTGCAAAAGATGAGATGTATTATGTTCCGTTTTCTGATATAATGTTCTTTTGGAACCGCGCAGAAGAAGGCGGAAGAAAAAGTTTTACCTATGAAGAAATCAATAAAGAATTTAAAATTCGTTCCCATGGTGGTATAATGGTTCATTATCTGGAAATGCTTCAGAAAGATCTTGAGCATAGGGATGAGTAAAGGAGAAAATAATGCAGAATAAAGGTATGGATAATAAAAATATAATACACAGTAATGGCATTATTGATGAGAATTATGCAATTGTCAGTGCCGATGAGGAATTATACTGTTTTCTTGGCCCAACCATAAAGCTGATTACAGATGCAATTCATCAGGTTGACATGGATGATTTTATGTATGTCATGGAGAGCCTGAATGCATTTGCTGTAAAAAGCATGGTATTACGAATCCGGAGATATGATAATACATTTCGCTGGTGTCTTGTTACGGTAGAAAGAACCCAGGTAAATGTAGATGGAAAAACACATACCAATATTGAAATTTCGGATATTATTAATCTAAATAACCATTATCTGGCACTAACTAAAGCGTTTGATACGGGAAAGAAGGAATTTTGGTATGATGACCTGATGCCTTCGGAGGAACTTTTTGAAATGGCGCGTCATGAAATTGATGATTTAGGGGAAAATCAGATTCATTTACTGCTCTTTGGCATTGACCGGGCAGAGGAAATGGAAGAATCCCTTGGAAAAGAATTATTTCATTCTATTCTGGATGAAATTGCTACCGAACTTGTGGAGTTTGTGGGAGAAAGAGGACATGTAGCGCATTATGATGGAAATCGCTTTCTGATTCTTTTGAAAAATGTCGGGAATGAAAGTAATATCCGTTCTTTCCTGGAATCTTCAAGAACAAAAATCCGCTGGATGTACGTGAGCAGAAGCTCTGCATTAAATATGGAATTTACCATAGGGGTTTCGGAATGTCCACGTAACGGAAAAACCTTCGACATCATTCAGAAAAAGCTTTTCAGGGCATATGAGCTTGCAGCCAATAAGGGCGGGCATTGTTATATCATTTATAAAGAAGAATTACATGGAGAATTATGATTTAGGAGATGAACATGAATACATTATTACATACACCGGAAGGAGTCCGGGATATTTATAACAGAGATTGTGCAAGAAAATTATACATTGAGGATAAAATCCATCAAATCATAAAATCCTACGGATATCAGGATGTGGAAGCGCCTTCGTTTGAATATTTTGATATTTTTAACAAGGAACGGGGAAGTGTTGCATCAAAAGAGATGTACAAATTCTTTGACCGTGAGGGCAATACCCTGGTTTTAAGACCGGACATGACCCCTCAGATTGCAAGAATTGCAGCAAAATATTACGAAAATGAAGAAGCACCTATCAAACTATGCTATAAGGGAAAGAAATTCATTAATGGCTCCAGTTATCAGGGACGTTTAAAGGAAACGACCGAGCTTGGTGCGGAGTTAATCGGAGATGCTTCTGTTGACAGTGATGCGGAAGTTATCGTCATGCTGGTGGAATCTCTTCTTGCAAGTGGTCTTTCGGAATTTCAGGTAGAGATCGGACAGATTAACTATTTTCGTGGTCTCGTGGAAGAAGCAGGACTGAGCAGCGAAGTAGAAGATGAAATTCTTGACATGATAAAGAATAAAAATTATTTCGGACTGGAAGAATTAATCAGCCGGTATCATATTGATAAAGCCGTGGGAGATGCTTTCTTAAAGCTTCCGCAGATGTTTGGTTCCATGGAAATTCTGGATGAAGCTTATGCGCTTACGACCAATAAGACAGCAAGAGAAGCTATTCTTCATTTAAAAGAACTTCATGAAATATTAAAACAATATGGAATTGACCGGTATGTGACTTATGACCTCGGAATGCTGAATAAACTACGGTATTATACCGGAATCATGTTTCAGGCATTTACCTACGGAACCGGTGAATATATTGCCAGCGGAGGAAGATATGATAAGTTAATCCGTCAGTTTGGAAAGGATAAGCCGTCCATTGGTTTCTGTATTACCGTGGATTATCTTCTGATTGCACTGGAACGTCAGAAAATACGTCTTGATACAGAGGAAAAGCAGTCATTTCTTGTATTGTTTTCAAAAGAAAGCAGGAATACCGCAGTTCGTCTTGCAAAACTTTACCGGAGCAAGAATGTAAATGTGAATATGATGCTTTGGGATGAAACGAAGGATTTGGATTTTTATCTTTCTTATGCGGGAAAACATGATATCGGACATGTAGTTACCGTACCGGATAACGAATGTATGGAGATGGTTCAGGTACGAACCGGCAACGTGAAGAAAGAAAAAATTTCCGCTATATTGGAATAGACATGGAGAAAATGAGATGAGATATATTACATTTGCACTGGCCAAGGGAAGGCTTGCCAAAAAATCCCTGGAATTATTTGAACAGATTGGCATTACCTGTGAAGAAATGAAAGATGAAAAGACCCGAAAGCTTATTTTCGTCAATGAAGAACTGGGGTACCGTTTTTTTCTTGCAAAGGCTAATGATGTCCCGACTTATGTGGAATATGGTGCAGCGGACATCGGTATCGTTGGAAAGGATACCATTCTGGAAGAAGGAAGAGCACTTTACGAGGTCTATGATCTTGGCATTGGAAAATGCAGGATGTGTGTCTGTGGACCTGCATCGGCAAGAGAATGTCTGGAAAATCATGAACTTATAAGAGTTGCAACCAAATATCCGAATATTGCCAAGGATTATTTCTATAATAAAAAGCATCAGACAGTTGAAATTATTAAGCTGAACGGTTCCATTGAACTGGCCCCGATTGTTGGTCTTTCTGAGGTTATTGTAGATATTGTGGAAACGGGTGCAACATTAAGGGAAAATGGTCTTGAGGTTCTGGAGGAAGTTTGTCCTCTTTCTGCGAGAATGGTTGTGAATCAGGTCAGCATGAAGATGGAAAATGAAAGAATTACCGGAATCATCAATGATTTACGAAAACTTCTGGGAGGAAACTAACATGAGAATTATTAAATTAACCGAAAGCACAAGACAGAATATTCTGGAAAATTTATTAAAAAGAAGTCCAAACAGCTATGGACAGTTTGAGGCCTCCGTGGCAGAAATACTTGCCAACGTAAAGGAAAACAAAGACAAAGCTGTTTTTGAATATACGGAAAAGTTTGACAAGGCACATATCGATGCCTCCAATATACAGGTAACCGAAGAAGAAATTAACGAAGCATACGGACTGGTGGATGAAAAGCTTCTTACGGTAATACGGAAGGCTCTGGTTAATATCCGTACCTATCACATGAAGCAAAAGCAGTACAGCTGGTTTGATTCCACGGAACAAGGAACTATTCTAGGACAGAAGGTTACTCCGATTGAAAAAGTTGGTGTATATGTTCCGGGCGGTAAGGCTGTTTATCCGTCTTCCGTGCTTATGAACATTGTTCCGGCAAAGGTGGCAGGTGTCTCCAAAATTGTTATGACAACACCTCCGGGAGCCAATGGAAAAGTAAATCCTACAACTCTTGTGGCTGCCAAGGAAGCCGGTGTGGATGTAATTTATAAGGTTGGCGGGGCACAGGCAATCGGAGCGCTTGCTTACGGCACGGAAAGTATTCCGAAGGTAGATAAGATTGTAGGACCGGGTAATATTTATGTTGCCCTTGCTAAAAAGGCTGTTTACGGTCATGTCAGCATTGATTCCATTGCAGGTCCGAGTGAAATCCTTGTGCTTGCTGATGAAACAGCCAATCCACGTTATGTTGCCGCAGATTTGTTATCTCAGGCGGAACATGATGAAATGGCATCGGCAATTTTAATAACCACCAGTGAAGAACTGGCACAGAATGTATCGGTTCAGGTAGAGCAGTTAGTACAGGAGCTTTCTCGTAAGGAAATCATGGAGAAATCCCTGGAAAATTACGGATATATCCTGGTTGCAGAAACCATGGAAGATGCCATTGAAACAGCAAATGAAATTGCATCGGAACACCTTGAAATCGTAACAAAGGATCCATTCAATACCATGACAAAAATTAAGAATGCAGGTGCAATTTTCCTTGGCGAATATAGTTCGGAACCACTGGGTGATTATTTTGCGGGACCGAATCATGTCCTTCCGACTAACGGTACGGCAAAGTTCTTTTCTGCACTAAGCGTGGATGATTTTATTAAAAAATCCAGCATTATTTCCTATTCCAGAGAAGCACTCATGGAAATACATAAAGATATCGAAGATTTTGCAACATCCGAACAACTTACGGCACATGCAAATTCCATCAGGGTAAGATTTGAAGATTAAGATAAACGATTTATTGACAGGAGGTTTTGGGGCATGACAGAGCGCAAATCCATTGTAAACAGAAAAACCGGTGAAACTGAAATTTCCGTAACGCTGAATATTGACGGAAGCGGTAAGGCAGATATAGACACCGGTATCGGTTTCTTTGATCATATGTTAAATAGTTTTGCAAGACATGGTCTTTTTGATTTAAAGGTAAAAGTGAACGGAGACTTGTATGTGGACTGCCACCATACCATTGAGGATACGGGAATCGTACTGGGGCAGGCAATCCGGGAAGCACTTGGGGACAAAAAGTCCATTAAACGGTATGGCTCCATGATTTTACCGATGGATGAGGCATTAATTCTTTGTGCACTGGATTTGTCAGGCAGACCATATCTGGTTTTTGATGCGGATTTTACCACCGACCGGGTCGGTTATTTTGATACGGAAATGGTTAAGGAATTTTTCTATGCAGTTTCCTATTCGGCAGGAATGAATCTGCATATAAAAAAGCTTGCAGGCGCCAATAACCATCATGTCATTGAGGGCATGTTTAAAGCATTTGCCAAGGCGCTGGATGAAGCAACCATACCGGATTCAAGAATCACGGATGTGCTTTCAACCAAAGGAACGTTATAGCGGACAGATATCCTTTTACAGGATGGATTATAAAACTTATAGTTTGGAGAAGATTATGTCATATAAAAAAATTATACCGGTTATTTTTTTGAAAGATGAAAAATGTTATACTACCTATCAGTGCAATCAGCTGATTACAGAGGATTCTTCTGTTTGTGCAGTAGACATTGCAGAAAGTTATCAGAATAAAGGAGCCGATGAAATCATGATTATTGATTTGTCTTATGATGATGCAAGTCATGACAAGGCAATCAGTATCATCCGTGAAATCAGCAAGAGGGTGGATATTCCATTGCTTGTTGGTGGAAATGTCAATCGTGTGGAGGATGTAAAAAAATATCTTTATGCCGGTGCCAGAATGGCACTTCTGGACAACGACAGGGAATCTAACATGCTGATGTTAAAGGAAGTGGCAGACCGGTTTGGAAAAGAAAAAATAGGCATGATAGTAAATAAGGAAGATGCAGATTCCATAAATCTTGCAAAAGATAATAAAATCGCTGCATTTGTTGCCCTAAGAGAGGAAATTGTCTTTTCCGGGAAAAACAACGATATGGAATGGATTCAGTCCATTTCAGATGCTTCCGATGATTCCATACAAAAAGAGTATGTTACTGCGGTGACCGGTCCGGGTGTTTCAGGATATGGTTTTGAATTGATGGGATTAAAGGACACATATGCATCAAAAGGAATCACTGTCAACCGTTTTGAAAGCAGCATCCCGTTTAGTGAGTTTAAACTGAATCCGGACGGACTTATTCCGGTAGTGGTTCAGGACTATAAAACAGATGAAGTGCTCATGGTTGCTTATATGAATGAAGAGGCTTTCTGCCAGACGGTAAAGACCGGTATCATGACTTATTACAGCAGAAGCCGTCAGGAACTCTGGGTAAAAGGACTTACCTCTGGACATTTTCAATATGTCATGAGTCTTGACATTGATTGTGATAACGATACACTTCTTGCTAAAGTAAAACAGATTGGCGCCGCATGTCATACCGGTAACCGTTCCTGTTTTTACCGGAATCTTGTAAAGAAGGATATTCCGGAAACCAATCCGCTTAAGATATTAAATGATGTCATGAATGTGATTCTTGACAGAAAGATTCATCCAAAGGAAGGTTCCTACACCAATTACTTGTTTGACAAGGGAATTGATAAAATTCTCAAAAAATGTGGTGAAGAGGCAACGGAAATTGTCATTGCTGCAAAAAATCCGGACCCGGAAGAAATTAAATACGAGATTTCTGATTTCCTGTATCATGTCATGGTCTTAATGGCAGTAAAGGATGTAACCTGGGATGACATCATGAAGGAACTTGCAAATCGTTAGTCAGGGGAATGTATGTTTAATCTGGTTATAACAAATTATAAAAATCAAATTTTATCGGCAGTATATGAAGAAGATAAAATGGCAGAAGTATCCCTGGAGGATAAGGAAACAGCTTCTATGCTTGGAAATATCTACGTAGGAAGGGTAGAGAGCGTGGTTTCTTCCATTAATGCAGCATTTATTGAAATTGCTCCCGGAGTAAAGGGATATTATTCTCTGGTGGAGAATGAAGACCATATCTTTTTAAACCGGAAAAATACCAATAAAGTCTGTCAGGGTGATCTGATGCTGGTACAGGTGGAACGGGATGCAGTGAAAACAAAGGCACCGATTCTTACCTCAAAGTTTAATTTATCCGGAAAATACATTGTGCTTACAAGAGGAATTTCTGAAATAAGCATTTCCAATAAGATTAAAAGTAAAAAGAAAAGAACAGCCATAAAGAAAGTGCTTCTGCCATATCTTACGGGAGGTTATGGACTGATTGCCAGAACAAATTGTGAGGAGCTTTTTTTAGAAGAAGAGAAAGAGTATTTCTTATCCGATGCATTAATTGAAGAGACTCAAAGACTAATCGAAGAATATGAGAATCTACTAAAACTGGCTTTTACCCGTTCTGCTTTTACGTTAATGAGAGGTAGCCGTCCGGAATATCTGGAACGGATTGTCGGTGCCAGAACGGAAGAACTAAGGGAAATCATCACGGATGACAGAGACATTTATGAATCAGTGCTGTCCCTGAATGATAAAATCATTTCGGAAAAACTGAAGTTTTATGAAGATGCACTCCTTCCGATGGAAAAGCTCTATCGGATTGATTCCCAGATTACGGATGCCTTAAAAGAAAGAGTCTGGCTGAAATCAGGAGGATATCTGGTAATCCAGCCTACGGAAGCCCTTACGGTGATTGATGTAAATACCGGTAAATTCATTGCAGCAAAAGGAAACCGGGAGGAAGGATTCTTACGGGTTAATAAGGAAGCTGCCATTGAAATTGCCAGACAGATTCGCCTGCGAAATTATTCCGGAATCATTGTGGCAGATTTTATAGACATGAAAGAAGATGCGATGCAGCAGGAACTTTTATCTGTATTAAAAGAAGCTGTTGAGAAAGACCCGGTAAAGACAATCGTGGTTGACATCACAAAGCTTGGTCTGGTAGAGCTTACCAGAAAGAAAGTGAAAAAACCGCTTTATGAGCAGTTAAAATAATTTAAGAAAAATTTTTAATGGAGGGAAACATATGAAAATGCGAGGAAAAATGCTGTTTTTATCCATTCTGCCTTTAGTGGTGCTTGGTGCAGCAACAATTATTTTAAGTGCATCAAAAATTGATAATGTCGTATCGGATGCCGTATCCAACGGTCTTCATTCCACGGCTATTTCCATTCGGGATACACTGGATTATTCGGATTCCGGTGTCTATTCCGTGGATTCCAATGGAAATCTGTTAAAAGGCGCATTTAATGTTACAGAAAATACACAGATTGCTGATGAAGTAAAGGATGCTACTGATACAGAAATTACCATTTTCTTTGGTGACACACGTTACATGACTTCTGTAATAAATGACAGCGGTGAGCGCGTGCTTGGTACGAAGGCAGGCGATAAGGTCATTGAGGAAGTTTTGAAAAATGGCAATACATACTTTGCCGAAAATGTAGATGTGGTAGGTACTGCATTTTATGCCTATTATGTTCCGTTATATGATGACAGTTCCACACAGCCTGTGGGAATGGTATTTGCAGGAAGAAGTCAGCAAGCAGTACGTCATGAAATTGCGGCTATTATTTCCGTTTTAACCGGAATTATGCTGGTAGTCATGGTAATCTGCGGCGTAGTTATTTTTCTTGTGGTAAATAACATGGTTAAGGGACTGTATAACGGAAGCGATACCTTAAAGGCTGTTGCAGATGGTAATCTTGCCGTATCCGTGGATGAAAATGCGAAAAAGCGTAAAGATGAAGTCGGAAACATTAACCGTGCCATTGCACAGCTTCGAGAAGAACTTCATGGCATTATCAGCGGTATTAAGGAGCAATGCAACCGGCTGAATGAAGCTGCAGCATATCTGCATGAAAGGACCATGTATACCTCGGAAAATATCGAACAGGTGGAACGTGCTGTAAATGACATTGCCCAGGGAGCAACCGGTCAGGCATCGGAAACACAGAATGCCACAGAAAATGTTATTGAAATCGGTGACATGATTGAGAAAACCACATTGGAAGTAGAGAATCTGGATCAGAATGCACAGGCAATGAAGCAGATGGGACAGGATGCATCCGATACATTACAGAAACTGAATGAAATTAACCGACAGGCATCTGATTCCATTGATGAAATATACATACAGACCAATACAACCAATCAGTCTGCACAAAAGATTCGTGAAGTAACCGGTCTTATTACATCCATTGCAGAGGAAACGAACCTGTTATCCTTAAATGCTTCCATTGAAGCGGCAAGAGCCGGCGAACAGGGACGTGGTTTTGCAGTAGTGGCAGCACAGATTCAGAAACTTGCTGAGCAGTCCAACGAATCAGCACAGCAGATACAGGAAATTGTCGTTTCTCTTATCAATGATTCGGATAAAGCGGTGGAAACCATGCAGTATGTTAAGGAAATCATGGACAAGCAAAGCCAGCATGTTGCAGAAACAGACCACAAATTCGAACAGGTTATGAAGGGACTGGATACCGCCATCGACGAAGTGGAGGTAATCCGGCAGCATACGGAAAAGATGGATAAGGCAAGGGTAAGTGTGGTTGATGTCTTGCAGAATCTTTCAGCAATTGCAGAGGAAAATGCAGCAAGTACGCAGGAAACATCCGCATCCGTGTCCGAGGTTAGTGCCATTGTTTCCGAAATTTCTGACTGCTCTAATAATTTAAAGCAGATTGCGGATAACATTAATCAGGATATTTCTGTATTTAAGGAAGAATAAAAACAATATTTGAAAAGATTTTTGTTGACATTTAAGTACCGGAATGATATTATATTCTAGTGTGCCGCACAGTGAGGTATAAGTATGTCCAAAATAATAGGTTTTCCTACATAATAGAGACATCACCGAAACTGGCGAGTAATGATAATAGGAGGTTCCATATGTACGCAATTATAGCAACAGGTGGTAAGCAGTACACAGTTAAGGAAGGCGATGTAATCAAGGTTGAGAAGCTTGGTGTTGCCGCAGGCGAGACTGTAACTTTCGACCAGGTTCTTTTTGTAAACAACGGTGAAGCAAAAATTGGCAATCCGACAGTAGACGGTGCTACCGTAACAGCTTCCGTAGTTAAAGAAGGTAAGGGCAAGAAGGTTATCGTTTACAAGTATAAGAGAAAAACTGGATACCACAAGAAGAACGGTCACAGACAGTTATTCACAGAAGTTAAGATTGAAAAGATCAATGCTTAATTTCAGGTAGAAAGTTATGATAAGAGTTACAATCTATAAAAAAAATGATGAGATTGTAGGCTTTAAGTCAGAAGGACATGCCGGATATGATAGTTCCGGAAAGGATATTATTTGTGCGGCGGTTTCCACATTAGTCATTAATACCATTAATTCCATAGAATTACTTACAGACGATAAGGATAAATATGAAGTTAATGAGGATGAAAATAATGCGTTGATTGAATTTCGATTAACGACTGACAAACCTAGCAGAGAGACTTGTGTGTTGCTTAAGGCTTTGGAGCTTGGTTTATCCGGTGTGAGGCTTGGCAACAAGAAGTTTTTACGTATATTATTCGAGGAGGTGTAATTCCATGTTGAATATGAATCTTCAGTTTTTCGCTCATAAAAAGGGTGTTGGTTCCACAAAGAACGGCAGAGATTCTGAATCCAAGAGATTAGGTGCCAAGAGAGCTGATGGTCAGTATGTATTAGCTGGTAATATTCTTTACAGACAGCGCGGTACTAAGATTCACCCAGGCAACAATGTTGGCCGTGGCGGTGACGATACATTATTTGCATTAGTAAACGGTGTCGTAAAGTTTGAGAGAAAGGGTAGAGATAAGAAGCAGGTTTCTGTTTACCCAGTAGAAGAGTAATTCATTAGGCTCCAAATCTTTCTGGTTTGGAGCCTTTTTGTCTTTGAAATGAGGTGTAAAAATGTTTGCTGATAGCGCTAAGATTTTCATCAAATCCGGTAAAGGTGGCGATGGACATGTTAGTTTCAGAAGAGAGCTTTATGTTCCAGCCGGAGGTCCGGATGGCGGTGATGGTGGACGCGGAGGCGACATCATATTTGAAGTTGACAAAGGACTGAATACATTGACGGATTTTCGTCATGTAAGAAAGTATGTGGCACAGTCCGGTGAAGAAGGCGGTAAGAAACGCTGCCATGGGAAAGATGGTGAGGATCTTATCATAAAAGTTCCGGAAGGAACGGTAATAAAGGATGATGAAACCGGAAAGGTCATTGCCGACATGTCCGGTACCAATATCCGTGAGGTTATATTAAAAGGCGGCCGTGGAGGCAAAGGTAACATGAATTATGCCACGGCAACAATGCAGGCACCAAAGTATGCACAACCGGGACAGGATGCAAAGGAACTCTGGGTTCGTCTGGAGCTTAAGGTAATTGCGGATGTGGGCCTTGTGGGATTTCCGAATGTGGGCAAATCCACAATTTTATCCCGTGTCAGTAACGCAAGACCAAAGATTGCAAATTACCATTTCACCACCATTAATCCAAATCTGGGTGTGGTTGACCTGGATGGAAATAAGGGATTTGTCATGGCTGACATTCCGGGTCTTATTGAAGGGGCATCGGAGGGAGTCGGTCTTGGACATGCATTTTTAAAGCATATTGAAAGAACCAAGGTTCTGATTCATGTGGTTGATGCTGCATCAACTGAAGGAAGGGACCCTGTTGATGACATAAAGAAAATCAATGCAGAACTTGAGGCATATAATCCGGATTTATTGAAAAGACCTCAGGTAATTGCTGCCAATAAAATCGATGCAATTTATGAAGAAGAGGGAAAGGAAAGTCCGCTGGATGTTTTAAGAAAGGAATTTGAACCAGAAGGAATCCGGGTATTTCCGATTTCTGCCGTAAGCGGTAAAGGTTTAAAAGAATTGTTGTACCATGTTCATGAATTGTTACAGACTGTTGACCAGAATCCTGTAATCTTTGAAAGAGAGTTTTTCCCGGATGAGTATCTGGATAATCCCGAAGATCCGTTTACCATTGAACGTGCACCAGATGGGGCATTTGAAATCTGGGGACCACGCGTTGAGAAGATGATGGGCTATACCAATCTGGATTCAGAGAAAGGCTTTAATTTCTTCCAGAAATTCCTGAAGGATTCCGGTATTATTGACCAGCTTAAGGAAATGGGAATTACGGAAGGCGATACAGTGCGGATTGATTATCTGGAGTTTGAATTTTATGAATAGTTTACATAAATATTTTATGTAAATAAAACGATAAGGAGAATATAATGACAAGCAAACAGCGTTCATATCTTAAAGGACTTGCAATGAATATTGATCCGATTTTTCAGCTTGGCAAGTCAAGTCTTACCCCTGAAAATACACAGGCGATTGCTGAAGCACTGGAGAAAAGGGAATTAATTAAAATTAATGTACTAAAAAACTGTATGGATGATCCAAACGAACTGGCTGCAATGGTTGCAGAACGTACTCATTCACAGGTTGTACAGGTAATCGGTAAGAAAATTGTTCTTTATAAAGAAGCAAAGGAAGAGAAAAACAGAAAAATCGTTCTTCCGTCGGAAAAGAAAAAGAAGGATAATTAAGTTTGGAGATGTGTTATGGCATTAATCGGAATCATGGGTGGAACATTTGATCCAATACACCGTGGGCACGTTAAGCTTGCTTTAGCTGCATACGAACAATATCATCTGGATAAGGTAATCTTTATTCCTTCCGGAGATCCGCCTCATAAAAAGGGGCAGAAGATAACCGATGGAGCGCACCGTTTTCACATGGTCTGTCTGGCAATTAAGAATTATCCTTATTTTACGGCATCAGACATGGAAATCCGCAGAAAGGGATATACTTATACCTATGAGACTTTAAAGGAGCTTCACGGTCAAAATACGCAGGATGAATTCTATTTTATTATTGGTGCAGACTCTCTCTATCATTTTGAGAGCTGGTACCATCCGGAAGAGATTGTAAAGCTCTGCGTATTACTGGCGGCAGACAGGGACGATATCCCACAAGAAGAGTTTCTTAACAGGATTTCCTATCTGAATGAAAAATATGATGCGGATATCCGTCCGTTAAAAACCCCGATGATGGATATCAGCTCCACACAAATCCGGGATGCCATGAGCGATAACGTGTTGGACGACAATGATGAGATTAACCGTAATCTGGTAGATGAAAATGTTTTAACTTATATCCGGCAGAATAAGCTTTACTGCTGGAATGAGATTCCGTAGATTAGGAACAGTGTATGATGGATGAATATGTTATGTTAAATGAAAAGAAATCCGGTTTTAAGGAAAAACTTAAGAAGTGTCTTCCTGCTGACAGACCGGAGCTTATAAGAAAGAATTTAAAAAAGAATCTTACTCCGGACCGGTATGTTCATACAATGGGGGTTGCACAGACCTGCCAGTGTCTGGCAATGAGTCTGGGAGCAGACCTTGACAGGGCCTACATGGCAGGTCTTCTTCATGATTGTGCCAAATGCATTCCGGATGAGGAAAAAATAAAGAAATGTGAAAAAAACAATATTCCAATCTCAGAAATCGAACGAAAAAGTCCATATCTGCTTCATGCAAAGCTGGGTGCCTTTGTTGCAGGAAAGAAGTATCTAATTACGGATGAAGAAATCCTTAGTGCCATTGAATGCCATACAACAGGGAAACCAGAGATGACAGAGCTTGAAATGATTTTATTCGTGGCAGATTATATTGAACCTGGAAGAAATAAAGCTGCCAATCTTTATGAGATTCGTAAAGAAGCTTTTGGGGATATCCGTTTTTGTGTTTATCATATTTTAAAGGATACATTGGAATATCTGAAAACGAAAAATAATCCCATTGATGAAATGACAGAAAAAACATACGATTATTACAGGAAATTTTATGAATAAATGAAGTATTGGAAAGTAATTTAAAGTGATTAGGAGGAAACACATGAATTCAAGAGAGATGGCACGGATTGCAGTACATGCATTAGAAGAGAAAAAAGGCGAAGAAATCCGCATTATTGATATTAGTAATGTATCTGTCATTGCAGACTATTTTATTATCGCCAACGGTTCCAATGTCAATCAGGTAAAAGCATTAGCTGACAGTGTTCAGGAAGAACTCTATAAAGCAGGAATTGAAACAAAACAGGTTGAAGGATATAATACCGCTTCATGGATTCTTATGGATTTTAATGATATTATTGTACATGTATTTTCACAGGAAGACCGCTTATTCTATGATTTAGAGCGAATCTGGAGAGATGGTCAGTTAATTAACCCATCAGAAATCTAAATTGCAAAAAGGACTGATAAAATGAAAAAATTACTTGTGGTTGTTGACATGCAGAATGATTTTGTCACCGGTGCTCTGGGAACGAAAGAAGCTGTTTTAATTGTGCCAAATGTGATTAAAAAGATTGAGGCAGAATTAGAAAATCAGACGGAAGTGATATTTACCAAAGATACCCACCAGGAAAATTACCTTTCTACTCAGGAGGGAAGAAATCTTCCAATCATTCATTGTGTAAAGAATACGAAAGGGTGGGAGCTTATTCCGGAACTTTCCGGTTATGAGGTTACCAACAAGGTAATTGAAAAGCCTACATTTGGAAGTACCCGTCTTGCACACCATGTTGCAAACGGCCATTATGATGAAGTTGAACTTATTGGGCTTTGTACGGATATTTGTGTAATTTCCAATGCAATGATTATTAAAGCCGTTGACACGGAGACTGTTATAAAGGTAGATTCTTCCTGTTGTGCCGGTGTAACACCGGAAAGCCATCAGAATGCCCTGGAAGCCATGAGAATGTGTCAGATTGTTGTGGAATAGAGATTTCTTGAACTGTGGAAAGGAAGTTTAATATGACAGAACAATTAATCTGTGAAATGATCCGGTATTATAGTAATGACCCGAAACGAATCCAGCATTTCATGAAGGTACATGATTTTTCCCGTACCATCGGGATTCTGGAAGGCTTAAATGATAAACAGCTGTTTATCCTTGAAACTGCCGCAATTGTACATGATATCGGAATTAAGGCAAGTGAAGAAAAATACGGTAATTGTATGGGGAAATATCAGGAACTGGAAGGTCCGCCCATCGCCCGTCTGATGCTTACCAAACTTGGATATGAAGTTGATGTGATAGAACGTGTTTGTTTTCTTGTAGGTCATCATCATACCTATACAAACATTGACAAAGCGGACTATCAGATTCTTGTGGAAGCAGATTTTATCGTAAATCTTTATGAGGATGCAGCTTCCATGGATGCAATCTTAAATGCATATCAAAAAATTTTTCGGACCAATACCGGCAGGGAGATATTAAAAACAATGTTCGGAATATGAGTAGTACATAAATACTATGGGAATTATGCGCTTTTTAAGGAGAGGTAGTAGAAAAATACGACCTCTTTTTTGCTTGGTAGGATGGAAATGAACCGATAAAAATGTTAGGATAAAGATGTACTTATAAGGACAATCTTTTATGAAAGTAATGAAAGGAATGATAAAAATGTATCTTATCATGATATTATGTTATTTTGTGTTTATTTTTCTCATTATAATACGCTCACAATGTCCGGCAGGTTATCTTTTTGATTTTCCATCAATTTTATGTCTTTTTGTGGTATTGATTCCGGTAGTATTGGGAACAGGGACTGGAAAGGATTTAAAGAATGCCATTTCCATTGGATGTTCCCGCAAAAAAACATATTCTTTAATTGAATTGAAACGTGCAAAGGAAGCAGTAGGTCTTATAATGAAAATATCGTTTCTGACAGGTGGTCTTATTGCATTGCTGGAATTCTTAATCCTCCTTCACAAATTAAATGAGCCGTCACAAATTGGACCTCTTTGTGCAATTATTCTCCTGATACTGTTGTATGCGCTTTTTCTTGCAATGATATTCCTTCCGCTTAATGTTATTATCAATAACCGGATTATTTCTTACATGGATGAAACGGAAGATCAGCCGGTGCAATCGGAAGACCGTGCCCAGAGGATTTATTACCGTCTCCGTTCCTTTGGACTGACCGACCGTGAGGCAGAAGTAGCAAGGCTAATCAGTCTCGGAATGTCTAATAAAGAAATCGGTAAAGAACTTTTTATTACAGAGACAACAGTTAAAAAGCATGTTACCCACATTTTTGACAAGATGAAACTGGAAAACCGGGAAGAACTGATAAAGATGATTAAGGAAATCTGAAGGAAAAGCATATGAAACAATTAAACAGTACGGCGTTTGCCGGATTTGTCCTTTGTTTTCTAATTATTTTAAGCGGTATTGCAACGAACGGTGGTTTACAAACCATATTAAATTATGTACATATTCCTTCCATGCTGGTAACTTTTGGCGGTTCTCTTTTTGCAGTCATGATAACGGCAGATTCTTTTACGGATTATCTGGACGGAATGAAAAGCTTTCTTACAGCTTTTCGTAAGAACTCAGAATCAGCATCGGAAATAACGGAACAGATTCTTAATCTATCACAGACGGCACGGAAAGAAGGTCTGCTTGCACTGGAAGAAAGACAGGAATCTGTTGCTCATCCTCTTTTAAAAAAAGGAATTCGTTTAATAGTAGATGGTACGGAACAGGATTTACTGAAAAATATTCTGGAAATTGACATGATGAAACAGTCAGAACGGAAAAATAAGCAGATTGCTTTCTGGCGTGATCTCGGTGCATATGCTCCGGCATGGGGAATGGTAGGTACCCTTTTAGGACTAATTAACATGATGCTTTCCATTGGCGCTGATACCGCTGCAATAGGACAGGGAATGTCACTTGCACTGATTACAACCCTGTATGGTTCGGTTGTTTCGAACTGGATTTGTATCCCCGTATCGAATAAACTGGAAAAAAGGCGGAATCAGGAAATGGACATTATGGAATTAATCATCGAAGGAATTTTATCCATACAGGCAGGGGAAAATCCACAGCTTATTAAAGAAAAAATAGAGGCATTTCTATAAATTCATTTCTTTAAAAGTAACAATAATGAAGTAATCAGCTTTTATTCCAATAAATAGAACAGGTGCCGCAGAATCAGATAAAAACAGGATAATAAAATCTGAATCTGTTCCGGCACCTTATTCAATATTTCCTTAAAAAATATTCAACCGTATCAGTCCAATTACCTTACCAAGAATATCCACATGGTCTACAATAATCGGATCCATGAAATCATTCTCCGGCTGAAGACGATAGTGCCCATTCTCCTTAAAATACCTCTTTACCGTGGCAGAATCATCTACAAGTGCAACAACCACATCATTATTATTCGCAGTACTCTGTTTCTTTACAATAATCTGGTCACCTTCATAAATTCCCATATTAACCATGCTGTCGCCTTTTACAATAAGCATAAATGTCTCTTCATTTGGAAGAAACTCTGCCGGAATAGGAAAGTAGTTGGTAATGTTCTCAACTGCAAGTAACGGATTACCGGCAGCGACACGGCCGACAACCGGAACATTTACCACTTCACGTCTTACAAGATTGAAAGAATCATCAATAATTTCAATAGCTCGTGGTTTACTCGGGTCCCTGCGGATATATCCGTTCTTTTCCAGTGTCTCAAGATGCGAATGCACGGAAGAGGTGGACTTTAGATGAACCGCCTCACAGATATCCCTGACTGCGGGAGGATATCCCTTATTTAAAATCTCACTCTTTATGTATTCCAGGATTTCGCTTTGTTTTGGAGTAATACGTCCATATGCCATAAATAACATTCTCCTTTTCATATTGGAAAGCAAGGATGCCTTCGGATTTTCTTTACAAAAATATCATATCATAGTTGAAGAAAGAATGCAAACAAATATTCCGAAAATTTGTTCGAAAAGTTATTGACAAACATTTGTTCATGTTGTATAGTATATTCAAACAGATGTTCGGAACATAAATCGAACACTAATTTTCAGATATAAAGAAGAAGTTCACAGAAAAAGGAATATGGAGGAATGAATGTATATGAGAGCAGTTTATCGAAAAAAGAACAGAAGATTTTTAACAATCATTTTATTAACAATGGTAGTAACTATTTGTTTCTCCCTGTCATCTGTTGTTCTTGCAGGAAATAATAAAAAAGAACAGACATATAAATATTATACATCTGTTCAGATAGAAGCAGGGGATACCTTATGGTCCATTGCAAATTCATACTGTAACGGTTCCGGAATGAATATCTCGGAATATATTAAGGAAATCAAACAGCTGAATCATTTAACCTCTGACACCATTACCAGCGGACAGTATCTGACAATCATTTATTTCTCGTCAGAATACAAGTAGGTATTACCGTGTTCTTGGAATACGCTCAGGCCACCCGCCCAGCTGTCCATTTAAAATGGCAGTGAATACATGTTCCTTAAATCCCGGATATTGATTTTGTAATGTTTTTATAAGCTGCTTCATTTCTTCCCTTTTGGTAAATCCGTCTGCAGGACACAGATTTTTTACAACCGGAAGATGATATTTGTTTCGAAATCCTTTTACATCAGCTTCCGCAACAAACATTAATGGACGGATGACCGTTAGTTTCATTCTGTCCAGATATGTTTTCGGCGAGAACGTATGAATTCTTCCTTCAAAGATTAATGACATCAGAAATGTCTCTATAATATCATCTCTGTGATGCGCATAAGCTACTTTATTACAGCCAAGTTTTTCAGCAGCATCATTAAATGCTCCTTTACGGAGTTTTGCGCATAACGAGCAGGGATTTTCTTCTTTACGGATACCAAAGACAATTTCATTGATATCGGTCGGAATAATCGTATAATTTACCTGAAGTTCATGACAGTGTTCTGCGATGGGTGTAAAATCCATCCCTTTTATCCCAAGATCAACCGTAATTGCTTCCAGCTCAAAGTGTTTTGGATAAAAGCGGCGAAGGCCTGAGAGGGCATAAAGCAGGGTAAGACTATCCTTACCTCCAGAAATACCAACCGCAATACGATCTCCATCCTCTATTAAACCATATTCATCAACGGCTTTTCTTGTTAAGCTGAGTAATTGCTGTAATTTCATTTTTTGCTCCAATCATTTATTAACATTGATAATTATAACATATTTTGATAAAATTACTATTAGAAAATGCAGTTCTTATCAATAGATTTGACGCACAAAAAGGAGTACCACGACACATGAAATTTCAGGAATTAGTTAAAGATACCAGTTTGATTTCTGCCTTACAAAAGCAAAAGATAGATACCCCTACACCGGTTCAGGCAGATTCTTATAAACCGATACTGGATTACAAAAATATTATTGCCCGTTCAGAAACAGGCTCTGGAAAGACTCTGGCATATCTTATTCCTCTTTTTGAGAGGATTAATCCGCAGGAGAGGGTATTATATTCCATAATACTGGTTCCAACACAGGAACTTGTAATACAGATTCATAAGCAGGTAGAACTTTTAGCTGCAAATTCCGGTAAAGATATCCATTCGGTTGCCTTAATTGGTAATGGAAATATTAATCGTCAGATAGAACAATTAAAGTCCAAACCACAAATTGTTGTAGGCACATCTGCAAGAGTGCTGGAACTGATTAAAAAGAAGAAAATTAGTGCTCATACGGTAAAGACACTTGTAATTGATGAAGCAGACAAGATGCTGGACAAGAATAATCTGCCTCTTTTACTGGATGTACGGAAATGTCTATACCGCGATATTCAGATTTTAATGTATTCTGCAAGTTTTAATAAGAAAGCCATGGAAACAGCAGGACAGATTGCCTCGGATGCAGTTATTTTAAAATATAATGAAAAAGAAACCATTCCATCCAATATTACGCATATATATGTTGTAACAACACGCAGAGAGAAAATGGAAACCCTGCGAAGCATTTGTAATGCATTAAAACCAGATAAATGCATGATATTCATTAATACACAATATGATACCAACGAAGCATATCAAAAGCTTTTATATCATCATTACAAGATTGAAAACTTATCCGGAGAACAGAATAAACTGGAGCGCAAAAATGCCATGGAACGTTTTCGAACCGGCAAATCCAATTATTTGATTTCAACGGATATTGCTTCCAGAGGACTTCATATTGATGATGTGGATACTGTAATCAATGTAAATGTGCCTTCTGAACCGAAGGATTATCTGCATCGTTGTGGACGATGTGGACGAAATAATAAAAAAGGAATTTGTATTTCCATTGTTACAGAAAATGAACTCGAACATATTAAAGCATATCAAAAAGCGTTTGGTATAAACATAATAAAAAAGAAACTATATAAAGGAATTCTTGTAAAGGGCTGATAATGCATAACCATATAGGAACTGACAAAAGAAAAGTGTAGTGATATGCTTTTATTAAGATAGATATATTGGTTCGCTAAACCCGAGTTTTACGAATAGTAAGTACTCAAAAAGCCCCTTAGATTGGTAATTATCATGAATGAACCCAACAAATCAACAAAAACCTATCATGAACAGCAAACAATTAAAAATACCATCAAACTTCGTGAAATATTAAAAGAATTGCCTCCCTTTGCAGCGGATTATTTTCGTGGTATCGAATTTACCACGGAATCACGAACCAAATTATCATATGCCATTGATTTAAAAACTTTTTTCTTTTATATCAAGGAAAATAATCCAGCTTATAAAGACATTCCGGTAAATCAGTTTACAATAGACATTCTGGAGAAAATTCAGTCTTATGATATTGAAGAATATTTAAGCTATATTCGTTATTATGAAAAAGATGGAAAAACTTATACCAATGACGAACGTGCCATTAAACGCAAGCTTTCTGCACTGCGTAGTTTTTATGGATATTATCACAAAAATAAGCGAATTGATGTTAATCCGGCGGAACAGGTTGCCATGCCAAAGCTTCATGAAAAAGCCATAGTTCGTTTAGAAATTAACGAAGTGGCACAATTATTAGATAATGTAGAATCTGGTGAAAAACTGACGAAACATCAATTAATTTCTCATGAAAAGCTTAAAACACGAGATCTTGCTCTTCTGACGCTGCTTCTTGGAACAGGAATCCGTGTTTCGGAATGTGTGGGACTGGATATTTCAGATGTAGATTTTGAAAATGAATGTATTAAGGTAATACGAAAAGGTGGATATGAAGATATCGTTTATTTTGGTGAGGAAGTAAAAGAAGCACTACTATCCTATTTAGAAGAACGGAATCAGATTCTTCCGCTTCCAGGAAATGAAAATGCATTGTTCTTATCTTACCAGAAAAAGCGTTTAACCGTCCGAAGTGTTGAAAAGCTGGTGAAGAAATATTCCCAGACAGTTACTACGTTAAAGAAAATTACACCACATAAATTGCGAAGTACTTATGGTACGAATCTGTATCAGGAAACCGGTGATATTTACCTTGTTGCAGATGTGCTTGGTCACAAAGATGTTAATACCACAAAAAAGCATTACGCAGACATGCTGGATGAAACCAAGCGACGTGCACGTAATGCTGTAAAATTAAGAGAAAAACAATAAATTTAGAATCAGATGCATAATAGTATCAGCCAGACAGAAATTAGAACAATAAATGTTACGATAACAACATATGGATAAATTTTTGTTTCTCCAATCCAGTTTTTTAATTTATTTCTTTTTGACTGATACAATGTCTGATAATACATAATATTTCTTACTCCTGTTTTGTGTAATATACTATTTCTTATTATTCTTTGCCTCTATGTATGCTTTAATAACTGCTATCGCTCCATCAATGCCAACTTTACTGCTATCGATACATAAATCATAGCTCTTTGCCTCACCCCATTTTTTACTGGAGTAATAATTATAATAACTTGCTCTCTTTTTATCACGCTTAGCAATCATTTCAAATGCTTTATCCTCTGTCACATTATTCCGCTCCATGATTCGAGTTACCCTTGATGCCAATGGTGCTTTAATAAATACGCTGATGGCATTCGGATAATCTTCCAATGCATAATCTGCACATCTGCCAACAATAACACAGCTTTCCTTATCAGCCAGTTTCTTAATGGATTCAAATTGTGCCAAAAAAACCTTATGATTAATTGGCATGTCAAGATAGGATGCAGATGCGGAATATCCCATTGAATAGGTATCCATTACAAGGCTGTACAAAAAACTATTAGTTGGCCGTTCATCATGATTCTCCATGATTTCAGGACAAAGCCCGCTATCCTTGGCTGCAAGTTCCAATAATTCCTTGTCATAGCACTTTACTCCCAGCGCATCTGCCAGCTTCATTCCAATTTCATGTCCACCGCTTCCATATTCACGACCAATTGTAATTACTAAATTATCACCCATATATTCTACACCTCCATGATATAAATTTCCTTCTGTTATATTATGTCATCATTATATCACAAAATCAAATTTCCATCCATATAGTTAGTCTGAATAAAGTATTAATAATATATTAAAATTATATAAATAAGGGGACATGCTACATAAAAAAGGCATGCCTAAAAAAGACATGCCTAAATATGTATTATTAAATTGAAACGCTAATTACTTAGCTTCCTTCTTCTTGAAGATTGTCTGACAACCTTCAACAGCAAGAACAACCGCAAGAACAATTAACAATACTCCGATAATAAGCTGAGCCCATGTACCCCAGTCTGCAACCTTTTCAGCAACTTTACCGGCAATGATATTGTACTGATTCAGGCTATTGATAATCAGAGATGAAATTGTAACAACTAACATGAATGCCATTGGAAGAAGGAACATCTTATTGTCCTTACCAATGTTGCTTAACCAGGTAGCAACTGCAAGTAAACCAAGTGCAGCAAGTAACTGGTTCGCTGATCCGAACAGTGCCCAGATCTTACCATAACCATTCATACCAAGAAGGATACCAAGAATTACAGTGATGATTGTGGCAACATATGGATTAGCAAGAACCTTTTTAGCACCTGTAACATTCTCATAGGTCTCACCCTTTGTAGAGTCAATCCAGAACTCCTGGAACATAAAACGAGCAAGACGTGTAGCTGTATCAAGAGATGTTAAACAGAATGCTGAATATGTAAGTACAAGTAATGTAAATAACACGCCATAGGTACCAGGAATTACATCATCAATCATGTGTGCAAGACCACCACCGAAGATTGCTGTAGCACCCTTTAATGCAGCGTCAGGGTTTGCTGCATTGTACTTGTAAGCATATGCAACTGCACAAAGTGTTAATACTGCAAGTACACACTCAAGTAACATACCACCGTAAGCGATTGGCTTTGCATCGGTTTCCTTATCCAACTGCTTAGATGTAGTACCGGAAGATACTAATGAGTGGAAACCTGAAATAGCACCACAGGCAATTGTTGTAAAAAGTACCGGGAATACAGGTGTTGTATTTCCTTCCTTAGTAATCAATGGAAGGCTGTCCATAGATGGATGTGATACAAATACAGCAACTACAGCAAGACCAATCATAGCATAAAGTAAGAAGCTAGAAAGATAATCTCTTGGCTGAAGTAAAATCCACACAGGAGTTACGGAAGCAATTGCGATGTAAAGACCTACAATCCACATCCAAGCCTTGTTGGAAAGATAAACCGGGTGCCAGTTAATACCAATTGCAATAATTGCTACAATAGCAACAACACCGGCAATTGTAGCTGCAAACATTGGTACATTTCTACGATAAACAAGAAAACCAAATACGATAGCAATAACAATAAAAAGAATTGAAACCATTGCTACCTGAGCATTTGCTGTAGAAGCAGCTACATCAACAGCACCTTCTGCTGTAAAGGTTGCAGCAAATGTGCTTGCAACAATCGATGCAAATGCTGCAACAACAAGAATTAATGTAAGGTAAGAGAAAATGAGGAATAATCTCTTTGCCCTGCGGCTCATATTAATTGAAATAATTTCACCAATGGACTTTCCACCGTGACGAACCGATGCAAACAAAGCACCGAAATCGTGTACACCACCAAAGAAAATACCACCGACAAGAATCCAAAGCGCACATGCACCCCAGCCGAAGCCAAGACCTATTGCACTGATTGGTCCGGTAATAGGACCTGCACCGGCGATTGATGAGAAATGATGTCCCATAAGAACCGGAGCCTTTGCAGGAACATAGTCCACGCCATCCTGCATTGTATGAGCAGGAGTTTCAAGGTTTCCCTCACCTACGCCCCACTTTTTGCAAAGATATCTTCCGTAGAAGATATAGCCGCAAACTAAAATGGCAACACAGATGATTAAAAGTAATACTGAGTTCATTTTAAAAATCTTCTCCTTTTTGTATGATATAGTACACTTTTCAAAACTTTCCCTACGGATTTACCGCTTCTGTTCGTGGTTATTGTATCATTATTAACCTCTAGCACCGCAGTGTGGACTTCCATCCATCCGTGGAGAGAGAATCGAAAACTTTTTGAAATCTTACACCTTTTAAGCTCACGAAGAGCTTCTGAATCTGCACTGTCACATATAATAACCGGTGTAATATAGGAATACATGTGTCTCGGACCGATATTCATCTTCTTATATCCGTCATCATGGACAAATGAAATAATATCCCTTGCCTTATCCAGGGTCAAATGCTCAACATTATAAAGATACAAGAATTCTTCTGATGTATACTGCCAGGAAACATCATTCTTTACAAGCATGGAACCCACCGTCTTCTGATAGAACTCACATCGTGCTACCAGTTCCCTAGGTTCCTCTTCATTCTTCAATACATTGTAATATGCTTCATAGCTATCCAGCATCCGCTCAACTGCTTCAATGCGCGTGTAACTCATAAATTCCTCACTATGCTAAACAAAAGATTATGAAAACAAATTTTCAAGGTCTTATTGATGCAGAATAATACCTTAAAGGTATAACAAAAATACTATTTCGATATCAAAAATAACAAGTAATAATATACCTTAAAACCACATAAAAAACAATACTTTTTTAATAATTTAGTGAAAAAAAGAAGTTTATAGTTATTTTTCCAATACAACGCCTTTATAAGTAAGCATATGAAAAAATAGTACCTTTTTTAAATCAAAATAAATGATATCATCATAAGTCAATTTAAATTTTGGAATTAGTACTTCCCCTACTTCTGTAGTCACAAAGCCGTATCCTTTTTTTTCCTTAAAATATCGCGCCCTTTTGTCATCAATCAGGTATACATGCAGTTCCGCAATTTCAATTTCGCTATTGTTGCAAGTTACTACTTCAATAACAATGTTTTTCTTATTATTCTTTTTTATGTATTCTTTTAGCTGATCCGAGTATTCAAATTTCATTTAGACCACCGTTTCACATTGATTACTTTAGTTTCTTTAATAAATCTTCAAAATACGCCGGCAGGGGAGCTGAAAACTCCACATATTGACGAGTGGAAGGATGTACAAAACCAAGCACCTTCGCATGCAGGGTCTGACCCTGTAAGTGATAAGTATTCCGGGCATTGCAATACACCTCATCTCCTAACAGAGGATGTTTAATGGATGCCATATGCACTCGAATCTGGTGAGTTCTTCCGGTCTCTAACTGACATTCAATATGTGCATATCCCTGAAGGTTCTCCAGTACCTGGTAGTGAGTCACTGCAGGACGTCCATTAGGCACAATAGCCATTTTTTTTCGATCCGATGGATTTCTTCCTATAGGGGCATCAATGGTGCCACTCTCCACATTAAAACGATTGTGACAAATTGCCTCGTACTTTCGTGTAATAGTATGAGCACCAAGTTGCGATGCCAGGCTGTTGTGCGCCTTATCATTTTTACAGGCAACAAGAATTCCCGTGGTATCCATATCGATACGATGTACGATGCCCGGACGCATAATACCATTAATGCCGGACAAGTGATTTTTGCAGTGATACAGTAAGGCATTGACCAGCGTGCCACTATAATGCCCTGCCGCCGGATGCACCACCATTCCCTTCGGTTTGTTTACAATAATAATATCATCATCCTCATAGACAATATCCAGAGGAATATTTTCAGGAAGAATTTCTAAGACTTTCGGATCCGGAATATTTACATGAATCTGGTCATTTGTATTCAATCGGTAGTTAGCTTTAACAATCCGTTCATTTACCAGAATCTGTTCTTCTTTAATTAGTTTCTGAACATAAGAACGGGATAAATCTTCCAGTTCATCTGTAAGAAATTTGTCAATCCGTGTTCCTTCATCTTCCGAATCTACTTCTAATACAATACTTCTCATTCTTCCCCCTGTTTGCTATCTGCGTCATCCTCAGACTTGGTCTTCCTTGAAAGAAAAGAAAAGTCCTCATCTTTATATACGAAAATTACAAGAATGCACAAAAGTACCGCAGAAATGACCACATAGCAGTCCGCCACATTAAATATCGGAAAATCAATTAATGAAAAATACAAAAAGTCCCTCACATATCCCAGCGAAATACGGTCAATAAAGTTTCCCAATGCACCAGAAACAAGCAATATTTCGCAGAATATAATACCGGAATATTTCTTTGTCTTCGGTGTACGATAATAGACACAGGCAATGAGAGCCATGACAATAATGGTAATAATAAGGAAAAAATAACGTTTTCCGCTTAAAATTCCCCATGCGGCACCATAATTACTGACATAATAAAATTCAAATACACCATGAATCAGTACAAAAGGACCATCCGCTAACTTTTCCACGGCGATGATTTTCGTAATCTGATCCAAAGCCGTGAGTATTACAGTAAAGACGATTCCAATAAGAATCCACATAATTGATTTTTTCTTATTACACTCCAACTCTTCCACCATCCACAAAAAATTATACTATAATATCGTCCAGTGCCGCTACCATTTCATCATCAGTAACAGTCATGTCAATAAAGGCATCACCAATCTTTTCAAGAAGTATGAATTTAACTTTGCCGGAAACCATTTTTTTATCATTTTTTGAAACCTTAACCACATCTTCTGCCGAAATTCCGTTCACCGTCAACGGAAAATCATATTTCTTAAATAATTCCAATGCATCTTCCACTTCCTGACTGCCAATATAACCTCTGGACTGAGAAATCTTCAATGCAGCAATCATTCCAAGGACAACACATTCTCCATGATACAGCGAAAAATTCATCAGTTTCTCAATCGCATGACCCAGGGTGTGTCCGAAGTTTAATAAAGCACGCTCTCCCTTTTCCGTAGGATCCTTTTCCACAACATCCTTTTTAATCGCACAGCTTACATAAATCATTTCCTCCAGTACAGCACTGTCAAGACTCATGATTTTATCGGAATTTTCCTTAAGCCATTGGTAGTATTGCAAATCCTTAATTAACCCATGCTTAATAATCTCTCCAAGTCCGGAATTAAATAATCTCTGTGATAAAGACTTTAATGTGCCGGTATTCATGTATACCAGTTTTGGCATGTGAAAAGCACCTACCATATTCTTATAAGCACGAAAATCCACGCCGGTTTTTCCACCTATACTGGAATCTACCTGTGCGAGCAGGGATGTAGGAATCTGTATAAAATTAATGCCGCGCAGATACGTTGCCGCCGTATATCCGGTCAGATCACCGACCACGCCGCCGCCTAATGCTGCCAGCATATCGGTACGGTCAAACTGATTCAAAATCAGATATTCATAGAGATCTTCCACCGTATTCAGTGTTTTATTGTCCTCGCCTGCCGGAAATGTATAAACAAATACCTTGTTTCCTGTTGCTTCAAGACATTCCTGTACCTCTTTCGCATATAACACTCCCACATTACTGTCTGTCACAATACATATCTTCTTTCCGGTAACTTTTAACATGGAAAATGCTTCCGATAACTTTCCAAAATCCTTTTCAATTATAATATCATAACAAGGTTTTTCGTTGTAATTTACAGTTAATTGTTTCGACATTTCATCCTCCTGTTTACATAATATTTTTATGTCAACAATATTTTTCAAGGGTTACAAAGATACGACCCTTTTTGCTGGTTCCGGAAATGGATTTATACTGGAATTTTCCGATACCACGCACGGAAATAATATCGTTTTCCTTCAAATTGTAACTATTGGTGGTAATAAGCTTACCGTTTACAAATACTTTTGCTTCTTCAATCAGCGTAATAGCCTTGCTTCTTGATATTTTGGTCACAAGGGAAAGGACGGCATCCAGCCGCAAAGATGCAACAAAACCGGTAATTTCTTCTTTTTTTATGACTACGGATTCATCGAACTCACTGACAGAGACCATTACCGGTGTATGACGGATTCGTACCAGCTCATTCACAATAAAACTGCTGATTTTTTCATGACAGAACAAAAAGGCACAGTTATCACTTAAAATAATATCGCCAAGAACTGCCCTGTCTATTCCCAGATTCACGAGACTGCCAAGATAATCCCTGTGCGTCAGGTCTTCTGAAAATTTCTGATTCAGAGGCTTAATGGAAAGGCATTCTATGGGACTGACTTCACAAAAAGATTCCTCCGGATAAAATGCCGCAATCTTTCGTTCTGCTAAATTATAGCCACCCATTGTCCTGATACAAATAGGTGGCATCTTTGACTGAATCTGATTTAAAATATCCTGTTCATTTAATGTCAGAAAATCGGAAAAGAAAGGAATACCTCTTTGATAAGACATATTCCCTAATTCCAAAAAACGTTTGCTAAGAAGCTGTTCATTCTCATTCATGATTAATTAAAAACGATACCTGTTCTGCATGGAGGCACTGCTGCTTGAGGATGCTGCCGCGCTGGAAATCAAATCCTGAAAATCACCGGCAATATCCACAGATGACGGAGTTACAACAAATATAAACGTGGAAACCTTCTGAAGATTACCTCCAATGGAATAGCACGCACCGGATGTAAAATCGATGATTCTCTGTGCCATGTCGCCATCCACATCTTCCAGATTCAAAACAACCGCCCTGCCGCTAAGAAGTGTATCGGAAATTTCCCTTCCGTCTTCCAGTGTTGTCGGTTTAATTACACATACAGCCATTCCACCGTTTTTGGATGATTTCTTACTGTAAGGAAGGACATTACTTTTCTTTTCCGGCTTTGGTTCCGGAACATATTCCTTTTCACGCTCCCGGTTCTTTTCCTTCTTCCTGGACTTAAAGCGGGAAGTTTCTTCTTCCTCTTCATCTTCATAATCATCTTCATCAAAATCTTCATCATCGTCATCATAGTCATCTGTCAGACTAAACATCCCTAATAACTTATATAAAAAATTGGCCATTTTAATTCTCCTATTCTTTTCTATAATTTCTTTCGCCAAAAATTCCGGTACCAACTCTTACATGGGTGGCCCCTTCCTCTATGGCTACCATGTAATCATTTGTCATACCCATGGACAAAACACTCATATTAACATTATCAATATGTTTATTTGTTATGTCAATACTTAATTTCTTTAATTTGCGAAAAATTTCTCTGTTGGATTCCGGATTTTCCACATATGGTGCAATTGTCATGAGCCCTTTTACACAAATCCCCGGAAAATTGCTAATCTTTTCCACAAATTCCAGAACTTCCTCCGGTGCAATACCAAATTTGGTTTCTTCCTGTGCAACATTCACTTCCACAAGAATATCCGAAATCACATTTTTCTTACAGGATTCCCTGTTTATGGTTTCTGCAAGCTTGATGGAATCAACTGAATGAATCAGTTTTGTTTTTCCGATAATGTATTTTACCTTATTTGTCTGAAGATGTCCAATCATGTGCCAGGAAATGTCATCCGGAAGTTTTAAAATCTTATCTGTCATTTCCTGTACTTTGTTTTCTCCAAATTCCCGAAGCCCATAATCATATGCTTCTTTCAGCATTTC
>JAQXXN010000153.1 GCA_029226085.1 Thermoflexaceae bacterium | reverse complement strand
TCACTACTGTGTTTTAATTTGTTTATAAAACTTCCGCGCAGCCGGGGAGATAGCGGTGCCCTGTACCTGCAATCCGCTAGAGCAGGGGTGATGGTGAGCAGAGGATGTCTTACCTGTGAAGCAGCACCTGATAAGTGGTGTTGACGTCCGGGTCTTGTGCAACGGGAATTCACGAACCATGTCAGGTCAGGAATGAAGCAGCATTAAGTGAAACCTTCCGTGTGCCGCAAGGAAGCCTGGGCCGAGCTAACTGTCGGGAAAGCGTTTGTGGGTAGATGTTCGAAGTAAGCCGCGCGGATTAAATTTTTCGGGACTTCATGTCGTTTGGCATGAGGTTCTTTTTCAGTTATAGGGGGCCGGTATCCGTATGCAGTAGTCCTACGGAGAATGAAGAGGAGAATCTGATAAACTAAAAAAGGAAATTTACATGAATATAAGATGACGAAAATGATAAATTAGTGTATAATACTGTTAAATTTGTTAAGGCTAGATTAAGACAATTTATAAGAGAAAGGAAGAACGTGCTATGTTGAGAATTGGTATGCTTACAAGCGGCGGCGACTGTCAGAGCCTGAATGCATCAATGAGAGGTGTTGCCAAATCAATTTATGATGCAGTGGATGATGTGGAAATCATTGGTATTGAAGAGGGTTATAAGGGACTGATTTATGGTAATGCGAGAAAAATGTCTCCGAAGGATTTTTCCGGTATCCTGATTGAAGGCGGTACCATCCTTGGAACATCCCGACAGCCGTTTAAGCTGATGCGGGTTCCGGATGAAAACGGACTGGACAAGGTTAAGGCAATGAAACAGAACTACAAGAAGTGGAATCTGGACTGTCTGGTTATTCTTGGCGGAAACGGTACGCATAAGACGGCAAATCTTCTGTCAGAAGAAGGTCTTAACATAGTAACACTTCCTAAGACCATTGACAATGATTTATGGGGAACGGACATGACCTTCGGATTTCAGAGTGCGGTGGACATTGCCACGAATGTAATCGATAATATTCATACAACGGCATCTTCCCATGGACGTGTGTTTATTGTGGAGGTAATGGGACATAAGGTCGGATGGCTTACACTCCATGCAGGTATTGCCAGCGGTGCGGATATCATTCTGATTCCGGAGATTCCGTATGACATTAATTCCATATGTGCGGCACTGGATAAGCGTGCAAAGCAGGGAAAGAGATTCTCGATTCTGGCAGTTGCGGAAGGTGCAATTTCCAAAGAGGATGCGGCACTTTCCAAGAAGGATTTTAAGGAGAAGAAAAAGAATCCGGCATATCCGTCCATTTCTTATGAAATCGGGGCACAGATTGAGGAACGAACCGGACAGGAGGTTCGTGTGACTATTCCGGGACACATGCAGAGAGGCGGAAGTCCGTGTGCGTATGACCGTGTGCTTTCCTCCAGACTGGGTGCGGCTGCGGCGCAGTTAATCCTGAAAAAAGAGTTTGGTAACATGGTCGGAATCCGCAATAATGAAATTATCAGCGTTCCGCTTTCCGAAGTTGCCGGAAAGCTTAAGACGGTTGACCCGGAAAGCTCCATCATAAAGGAAGCAAAAGCATTAGGAATTAGTTTTGGTGATTAAAAATGTCATATACGGCGTTATATAGAAAGTTCCGCCCGGATAATTTTGATGATGTCAAAGGGCAGGACCATATTGTTACAACATTAAAAAATCAGATTATTAATAATAGAATCGGGCATGCATATCTGTTCTGTGGAACGCGGGGAACCGGTAAGACAACCATTGCCAAGATTTTAGGCAAGGCAGTAAACTGTGAGAATCCGGTTGACGGGAACCCGTGTGGAGAATGCAGGAGCTGTAAGGCGATTGCGGCAGGTAATTCCATGAATCTTATCGAAATTGATGCCGCATCCAACAACGGTGTGGATAATATCCGTGAGATTAGGGAGGAAGTGCAGTATTCACCGGCAGAAGGAAAGTATAAGGTCTATATCATTGATGAGGTTCATATGCTTTCCATAGGAGCGTTTAATGCCTTATTAAAGACGCTTGAGGAACCACCGGCATATGTTATCTTCATACTGGCAACCACGGAAGCACACAAGATACCGATTACCATTCTTTCCAGATGCCAGCGGTATGATTTTAAGAGAATTTCCATTGATACCATTGCGGCAAGGCTTAAGGAACTGATGGAGATAGAAGGGGTAAATGTGGAAGAGCGTGCCATCCGTTATGTGGCAAAGGCGGCGGACGGCTCCCTTCGTGATGCCTTAAGTCTTCTGGATCAGTGTCTTGCCTTTTACATGGGTCAGGATTTAAAGTACGATAATGTTCTTGAGGTACTGGGTGCAGTCGACACAGAGGTTTTCAGTGACCTTTTACGAAAGGTGATTGACTGTGATACCACGGGCTGTATCTATAAGCTGGAGGAGCTGGTATTACAGGGAAGGGATTTAAATCAGCTGGTAGTTGATTTTACCTGGTATATGCGTAATCTCCTTCTTGTAAAGACATCAGACGGAGTGGAGGATGTAATTGATGTTTCTACGGACACACTTGCACTTTTAAAGGAAGAAGCGGCAATGGTGGATGTGGATGTGCTGATGCGTTATATCCGTATATTTTCTGAACTTGCCAATCAGATACGGTACTCCACGCAGAAACGAATACTGATTGAGATGGCACTTATTAAGCTGACAAAGCCGTCCATGGAAAACAATCTGGATTCCATCATTGACCGGCTAAATCAGCTGGAAAAGAAAGTAGAACAGGGCGCAGTGGTAAATCCGCAGATGCTTGCGCAGTTTACATCAGGTGCCGCAAACGGTGCCGGTAATGGGAGTGCTTCCCGGGGTGCAGGCTCCTCGGGGAAACTGATGCGAAAAGAACCGATTCGTCCGTCCCAGGAGGAAACGGAGAAAATTGCCGGAATGTGGAAAGAAATTATTGTGGCACTTTCCGATATTCACCGCTCGGATGTGGGAATGATGCTGGCAGGAACCAATGCACTGGTCGGCAGGGGTGATAATGAACTGGTCATTACCGGATGCAGCCAGATGGCAGCAGATTTTTGTAGTTCGCCTGATGGAATTGAGGCGATTCTGGATGCGGTGGAACAAAGATATGGAACGAAAGTGGAACTTGACATAAAATTTATGACGGAAGATGACTCAGCAGAGAGTTTTGGGTTTACAAAAGTAGTTCCGGAGTTTACAATGGAAGTAGAAATTGATGATAACGAGGAGGATTTTTAGATGGCTAAGCGTGGAGGTTTTCCGGGAGCAATGCCGGGAAACATGAACAATCTCATGAAACAGGCGCAGAGAATGCAAAAGCAGATGGAAGAAAGCTCAAAGGAGCTTGAGGCAAAGGAATTTACGGCAACTGCCGGAGGCGGTGCCGTTGAAGTTACAGTATCCGGCAAGAAGGAAGTAACCAAGGTTAAGTTATCCGAGGAGGTTGTAGATCCGGATGATATTGAAATGCTTGAGGATTTAATTGTTGCGGCAACCAATGAGGCGTTAAGAAAGATGGAAGAGGAATCACAGGCATCCATGGCAAAAATCACAGGAGGATTTGGCGGAATGGGTGGATTCCCGTTCTAGACTTATTTCCATGCAGGAGAGCGTTAAGAGTATCTTAATAGACAGGAATATCTTAAGTTTCATGAAAGGCGGACAGCGTATTTGTCTGCCTTTTTCATGTCGTTGGGGAGAGGAACAGTGATGAAACAGAATCAGACGAAAAAAATTACAGGACAGTTTGCAGGCTATGTTTCCCAGAACATACTGGGAATGCTTGGGATATCCTGTTATATCATTGTAGATACTTTTTTTATATCGAAGGTGGCAGGTTCCAACGGAATTACAGTTCTTAATCTGGTACTTCCGGTATTTAACTTAATTTTTGCCATAGGTTCCATGATTGGTGTGGGTTCCGCAATCTGCTTTGAACTGCTTCGTGCAAGAAAGGATGAGAGGGCAGAAAAGTATTTTGCCAATGCTGTATGCTGGGTATGCATTATCAGTCTCTTTTTCGTTGCGGCAGGCATATGGGCACCGGATGTCATTCTTAAAATCATGGGAGCAGACAGTACCATTGTGGAACTGGGCGTCCCTTATGCAAGGATTTTTTTACTATTTACACCATTTTTTATGTTGAATTATGTAATTAGTTCTTTTGTGAGGAATGATAATGCACCTTCACTTGCAATGACGGCAACGGTGGCAGGCAGTCTTTCCAATATTGTGTTTGATTATATTTTCATGTTTCCAATGGGAATGGGGCTTGCCGGTGCGTCCCTTGCAACAGCGGCATCACCGGTTATCAGTATAATAATATGCAGTCTGCATTTTTGGAATAAAAATAATACCATAAGATTTGTAATGAAAAGACCGTCTGTAAAAATGCTTGTAGAGGCATGCAAACTGGGAATATCGGCTTTTATCGGGGAACTTTCTTCCGGAGTAACCACAACGGTATTTAATTTTCTGATTCTCGGACTGGCAGGAAATATCGGAGTTGCGGCATATGGAGTCATTGCCAATTTTGCCTTGATTGCCGTTTCCATTTTTAACGGAGTATCACAGGGAGCACAGCCATTAATCAGCAAATATTACGGAAAGGGAGAAATACAGTCCGTAAAAAAACTGCTGGGGCTTGGTATCAAGACAGCACTGGTGCTTGCCATTCTCATTTATGCAGGAGTATTTTTCTATACAGAACCGCTGGTTTCCCTGTTTAACAGTGAACAGTCAGCAATACTGGCAGAATATGCCAAAACAGGAATGAGGCTGTATTTTATCGGGTTCTTTTTTGCGGGATTTAATATTGTTGGAACCGGATTCTTAAGTGCAACGGATCATCCGGCGGCCGCTTTTGCAGCATCCATTCTTCGTGGTGTAGCTGCAATCCTTATCTGTTCCGTTGTTCTTTCCTATTTGTTTGGAATGACGGGAGTATGGCTGGCATTTGTCACGGCGGAACTGATAACGGCAGTGGTTACGGGAATAATGCTGTTAAGACAAATTGCTTAAATTCACCTTTTATGTTATAATACAATTTGTGTGAATTTTTGAAAAGATGGAATCGGACGGATTAAGAATCATGGATATATATAGCAGTCATATTAATAAGTTAATCGAAGAATTATCCCACTTGCCAAGCATAGGAGCCAAGTCGGCACAACGACTGGCTTTTCATATCGTAAACATGCCAGAGGAACAGGTGGAGGCATTAGCCGGTGCCATTCTGGATGCCAAGGCAAATGTAAAATATTGCAGTCAGTGTTTTACACTGACGGATGAGGAGGTCTGCCCAATCTGCCGCAATGAAAAACGTGACCACAAGACCATCATGGTAGTGGAAAATACGAGAGACATGGCGGCATATGAAAAGACCGGTAAATATGAGGGTGTATATCATGTACTTCACGGGGCAATTTCCCCAATGCTTGGAATCGGTCCTAATGATATCCGTTTAAAGGAGCTGATGGTACGGCTTAAGGATGACGTGGACGAAGTGATTATTGCCACCAATTCAAGCCTTGAGGGTGAGACCACGGCAATGTACATCAGCAAGTTAATTAAACCGACAGGGATTAAAGTATCACGTATAGCAAGCGGCGTGCCGGTTGGCGGTGATTTGGAGTGTATCGATGAGGTAACGCTTTTACGTGCCCTGGATGGACGTACACAGTTATAGGAGTAATTTATGGCGCAGGAACAAGTCTTTATCAATGATATTATTTCAGAACATCGGGAACGAATGGTTAATCTGAAGAAGTATTACCCGTTCTTTTGTTTGTGTAACAATTCTTTCTCCCAGTTTAAGGAGGGAAAGTACGATGAACTGGACATGGGATATCTGACAATGGCGGTTCTGCGCTTTTTTATTGAAGAGAATAATTTCCGGGAGAAGGATGTACTTTACAAGGAATATCATGATTTCATGAAGGACTGCATAAAGAGAGATTTTAAGGTGCAGTATTCGGAGGAAGAGTATGACGAAATCATAGAATATGTTTTTGATAAGATAAAAAATGACGGACATCCGTTTGTATTCGAGTATTATGACCCGGTGGACAGGAAAAAAAGGGTTTCCAGAATGAAGCTTTTAGAAAGCAGTGTGAAGGAAGAAAATGTCTGGTACAGCATTACCTCCGATGCCATTGAATTCTATCTGGATACCAAGGAAATCAAGGATCAGAGTAAGATCAGCATACAGCAGCTCCTTCTGGAAAAGCTGATTAAGGCAAAGAACTTTAAGGGCGGAACAGAAGTAATTGCCCGCATTAATAACGAGGTAAGCAGGCTCAAATACCGGAAGAATGAGGTTGTTTCCCTGCTGGCGGTGGATGTGTTCTCGGGAATCGAGGCTTATGAAGACTTTGTTGCAAACGGTATGAACTGGTTTGAAGAAGAAGAGAAGCTTTTTGTAAAGAACATGGAGCTGATTGAGGCGACACTCGAACGGGCGGAGCAGGAAACAGAAAAGAATGAAGCGTATTACAGGACATTAAATGACATCTACCAGCTGGCAACCCAGCTTAAGATAGCCATGAATAAGCACAGCCAGCTTCTTACGGCGTGTACGGAGCTTTCCGTGAAGGCGGATGAAATCATAAGAAAGTCCAAGCTTCGCAAGCTGCGGAATGGATTTGATTTCCGTAATATTCTGGCGAAGATGATTAAGAAGGATGATTTGGAAATTTTATCTTATCTGATTACTCCGCTATTTGACCTGAATATAAAAAAGAGCTTTAATGTCATTGCCATAGATGACATGCTCACATATCGTCCGGAACGCCATGAAACGGTGGAGAAGGTTGCGGAGGAGGAAGAGAAAGAAATCATTTTCCCGGATGAGATAGAAGAAAAGAGAATGAACCACAATTTCGAAGTATTCATGCGGGAGCTTCTGGACCAGCTTCAACTGCGGGAACGGTTCAGCCTGAAAGAATTTACGGATTATCTGGCAGAGAAATATTCTGAAAAAATATATAAAAACAACGATTATTATGCATTTCTGGTACATTTGTGCCAGAAGAAGAAATACCGGTTTGACAGAAAAGAAAAGGAGGAAACTTTTCTGGACGGAATTCTTGCGGACATGCTTTCCGGGGAAGAGGGTTATGAAGAACCATCCTTTGAAATTATCATGAACGGAGATGAACCGTTAGAGGAACTGGTATTAAACGGAATGCAGGTAACCAATGTTATCTTTGAAAGGATGGGTGAATGACATGGAGGAACGAAGTCTTGACAGGGCGCTTGACATTACGTCAAAGCTTATCATGGGTGAGGAAATATCAAAAGATACCAATATTGCTCTTTATGAAGAATATAATTCCAATTCACAGGTGTATACATGTGTTCATGCCATATTGAAAAAGATGAATCTGGACATTTATGAATTTAATTATGCCCTGTATGTAAGCCCGGGTGAAAATAACAGAATATTTGGCTATACCAATGAGGAACTGAGGAGAGAACTTGGCTTAAAGGTGAATAAGGAATTATTCCTGTGCTATTATATCATTTATAACATTATCATGGAATTTTATACGGATACCACTACATACAATTATGTGGAATTTGTCCGTCTGGAGGATGTTATTGCCACAGTGGACGGAAGTGTGGGAAGTATTGTGGACTTGTCCAAAGGAATCATTCTGGATGAGGTGGAAGAGAACAGTTTTAAGCAGATTGCCCTGATGTGGCATGACCTGCAGGCAATGTCCGTGGAGGAATCCTCGGATGTACGTGCAGCAAGAAATTCCAAGTCCGGTTATGTAAAGATAGTATTTAATTTTCTGGAAAGCCAGAGGCTTCTTACACAGGTGGAAGGACGGTACTATCCTACAGACCGTTTTCGTGCATTAATCGAGAATTATTTTGATAATTACAAAGGCCGTATTCATGAGATACTAAAGGGGAAGGAGGAAGCATAATGCCGCATATTAACCGTATCAGGGTCAATAATGTAAAATATAATTTTGGCACACAGTTTTATGATGATTTTATGATGCGTTTTTCCTGCAGGAATACCATCTATGATCTGGCAAACGGCGGTGGCAAGAGCGTGCTGATGCTGCTTTTGTTACAGAACCTGATTCCTAATTGTACGCTGGATGAAAAACAGCCGGTGGAAAAGCTTTTCCGTTCTCCGGGCGGCAGCAATACCATTCATTCCCTTATTGAATGGAAGCTGGATTCCTGTTATCAGAGGAATAATTTTAAATACATGACCACTGGATTCTGTGCCAGAAAAGGTAAGGATAACACGGATGAAGGAACGAGGGAAGCTGCCAGCATAGAATATTTTAACTACTGTATTTTCTATCGTGAATTTGGGGACAATGACATTAAGAATCTTCCACTGTCTAAGGATGGCGAGAGGATTACTTATAACGGACTGAAAAGTTATCTTCGTGACCTTGAAAAAAAAGATCACGGCGTGGAAGTATACATTTTTGAACGAAAAGGCGATTATCAGAGCTTTATCAGCCAGTATGGCTTATTTGAAAGTGAATGGGAAATTATCCGTGGAATCAATAAGACGGAAGGACATGTAAGAACATATTTTGAAAATAACTACAAGACCGGAAGAAAGGTTGTGGAGGATCTTTTAATTGAAGAAATCATCCAGAAATCCTTTAATAACCAGATTGGTAATACCTCGGATGAAGACAGCATGGCAAAGACTCTTCTGGATATCAAGGATAAGATTGTGGAACTGTCCAGAAGAAAGGAAGAAATCAATACATTTGACCGTCAGATTACACTGATGCAGGAATTATCGGAAAAGATATTATCCTTCCGGGAATATCAGGGCGAGAAGGAAAAACTTAAGGATGAGCTTCTTGAAAAACTTGCCGTATGCAGAAAATTAACAGAGGATGTGGAACATTCCCTGGAAGAGGATGAGAGAAAACAAAAGGAGCTGGAAGCAGAGCAGCAAAATGAAGATAAGCTGATATCTGTTGCGAAAATCATAGATGATCAGAAAGAACTTGAGAAACTGAAGCTTCTGGTGGAGGAATTTTCGGCAAAAATAGAAAGACTCGTATCGGAAGAAGAGGAAGTAAACAGCCGGATACGACTTGCGGAATGCATGGATTCTTATGACGGCATTAGAAAATATGAGTCATTGAAGCAAGAAGTGCTTCTTGCCATGGATAACCGCATGAGAGACAGTGGTGAGTTGTATGAGGAAATCCGGACATTGGCAGGAGAGGCAAACGTACTTGTAAAGAAGCTGTCTGCGGAATATGAGGAAAAACGAAAAGAATGTGAAGACAATGCCCAGACACTGCAAAATGAATATGAGCGTGTGAAAAGGACAAAGGAAGAGACTGAAATCCGGCTGGCGGTTCTTGATGGAAAAGCAGATGCTTTCATGGAGAGAATTTCCGGGCTGGAGAACCAGCTTAAAGGACTGGTTTCGGAAACGGGAATTCTCATGGCGGAACAGGCACAGGAAGAAAAGGAAAAACTTCTTTCTGCCATGGACAGACAGAAGGAAGAACTCCAAAAACAGGCAACAACCTGTGAAGAAAAGGAAGAAAGGCTTTATGATATCAGAAAGGATATTCAGGAGCTGAATTCAGAGATTCGGGTCTTAGAACATGATGAAAAGAATCTGGTTAAGAGGCAGGAAAAAATGGGAGCTGACAGTAAAAAAGTCAGTGCAATTTCTTCTGTATACGGGGAAACGGACGCAAACAGACTGACGGCTTCCATCTATAAACTGTATAAGGATTCCATACGCCGGATTGCAGATGCCGAATTAAAAATCAGCTCCATGAAGGAATATATTTCCAATCTTTCGGAAGGAAGATACATGCTGGATGGCAGACAGTACCAGGAAGTGGAGGAATATTTATTCAATACCTATGGTGATGACGTACTCTATGGATATCAGTGGTATGCCCAATTGACTCCGGCACAGCAGAGGGATGTGGCTAAGAGAATTCCGTTTCTCGATTATAGTTTCGTGGTAAAAGGGGATTTTGACCGGATTCGGGAGGACATGAATCTTCGGAATTTCAGTCACAGCTCCTATATCGTACCAATCATTAGTGAAATGATTCTAAGGGATACCCGGCATGCGGCCAGTGCGGATTACATTGTATTCGGAACAAAGGATCTGTCATTTCTTCTGGATGCCGGTAAAGTGGCGGCAGAGCTGGATAAAGTGCAGAATGAACTTTACGGAAAAGAAGAAGAGTTAAAACGGCTGAAGCTTAAGCAAAATGTTCTGTGGGATGATTATCTGTACATGCTGGGAGTATCCGGCACGGAAAACAGGGATATTCTCGAGGAACTGGAAAAAATCAGGAAAAAAATACAGGAATATAAAGAACAATCCGATGAAAGAAAAAAGCATCAGGAAGTACTGGAAGCAGAGCTTAAGCAGGATAAGGACCTGCTCTTAGAACGAAAGAACAGCCTTAATGAAAAAGAACAGCGTTTAAAACAGCTGGAAAAAGTTCAGGAAATCAATGAGGAAATCAGTTCTTTTTATTCACAGAGGAAAGATCTCACAGAAGAAAGAGAAAAGCTTAAAAGACTTAAGGAACAGTATGGCCAGGCAGAAAAGAACAGTCATGAGAAATGGCAGGAGGCACTTTCCAGAAAGGAAAATGCACAGAATGAAGTTACGAAACTGAACCGTCAGTGGAAGGAAACATTTGAGCCGTATTATTCAGAAAACTATCAGAAGGCAGAATCAAATTATTCTTATGAGCAGATTCTGGTAAGGTTTAATGGTCTGTTATCGGTCATAAATAATGAAAATGCGGATATAACGGATAAAAAGACGCTGATTAAGGCGTATGAAGATAATATTGAGAAATATAAGAAGGACATTGAAAAAAGAGGATATTCCGTTGAAGAAATAGAAGAAAAGGAAAAACAGGAAAAGGATATCCGTGTGGAGCAGGGAAGCCTCAGGGAGAGAGAGAATGCAATCAGGGAGGAACTGACACAGCTCAGGAGAGAAAATGAATCCCAGAATGCGCAGATGAACCGTATGGAAGGAAGCCTTGCCCATGCAAAAGGAATCATTGAGGAAAAATATGGCGAATTTACCATATTTGAGTGTGATAATACGGGAAAATTTATTGAAGAGCATACCAATGCAATGAAAGCAATCAAAGAAAAAATAGCATGGCTTAATAAGGAAATGAAAAAGAAAACTGGCCAGCTTGGAGATTTGACCGTTATTGACCGTGATGTGGAAAGAATGCTGAAAAATGCGGGCGTTACAGTGCCATCCGAAATAAAGGCTTCGGGCACTGTCCGAATGGAAGATCTGGAAGGATATGAAATAATCCAGAAGGACTATGATCGTCTCATTCGTAATGAATACCGCAGGAAGGAAGAATTCTTAAAGGATAAGAGAAGAATCACGGAACAGCTTAAGGACTGCAGTGCATTTGACCTTGCGGATGAAGTGGAAAGAAGCATTGAGATTCCGGATAATGTGGCAGAGATTGATAACATGACGGAAAATATTAAGGAAACCTGTGAATGCATTCTTCTGGAAAAGGAACGTGTCGGTAAAGGAATTGATGACATGGAGCGCATTAAGGAAAGCTTTGAAAACCGGTGTATTCAGACCTGCTGTAATATCAAGGCAGAACTGGACAGACTGCCGAAGCTTTCAAGAATCACACTGGATAATGAAGTGATTTCCATGATTGGCCTTTCGGTTCCATATGTGCAGGAAGAATTCTATAAGGAGAGAATGGCAGCATATATTAATGATACCGTGGCCTTTTCCGAAAGCTTTAAAACGGATGACGAAAGAATATCCTATATAAAAAGCAGATTATCATGGAAAAAGCTGTTCTCGGTTATTGTGACAGATATGAATGCCATCCGGCTGAATCTTTACAAACGGGAACGAATCAAGGACCAGAGCCGCTATCTAAGATACGAGGAAGCGGTGGGAAGTACGGGACAGTCCCAGGGTATTTATATTCAGTTTCTGATTGCAATTATCAATTATATTTCGAATATTAATGCGGCAGGAAAGGAAGTGTCCTCCATCGGTAAGGTGGTATTTATTGATAATCCTTTCGGTGCGGCAAAGGATATTTATATCTGGGAACCGATATTTAAGCTTCTGAAAACAAATCACGTACAGCTGATTGTGCCTGCAAGAGGTGCAACGCCGGCAATTACCGGAAGATTTGATGTAAATTACATTCTGGGACAGAAGATGACCGGAGGAAGACAGCAGACCGTAGTGGTTGATTACAGGAGTCAGGTTCAGAATGATGAGATGGAATATACGAAGCTGGAATACACCCAGGAAAGTATGTTTTAAACATTATTACGAAATTGTTACAAAAAGTTAAGGTAATATTTTGACAACCAATTTATAGTGTGCTAAACTTACATTATCTATATGCAAAAGGTGGCATTAGTCATGAATAATAACGATTTTTATGGAAATTTGGATAGAATTAGAAAATTATATTTAAAGCAGAGTTATGATGAAGCGGTCAAAATAGCAGATAAAATGGATTTTAAGCGTCTTAAGGACTGGAAATATATAGCAATGCTTATTAACCTTTATGAAGCAGTTGGCAGACTGGAGGATGTAAGATATTTTTGCATACTGGCATATAACCGTAATCTTGGCGGCAAGAAGCTTGTTTATAAACTGACGAAGGTCATGATTCGTCTGGAAGAGATTGACGAGGCGGAAGAACTGTATGATGAATATGTACAGATGGCCGGAAGAGACAATAAAAAATACGAACTATTATATGAATTAAAGGCAGTACAGGGTGCGAAGAAGAGTGAACTCATTAAGATTCTTGAGGATTACATGAAGCGCGACCTGGATGAAAAGTATGCATATACTCTTGCAGAATTATATGCAAAAACCAAGCAGAATGAAAAGTGCGTGAATTTCTGCACAAGAATCATAGAGCGCTTTGAAGCAGGAGAAACGGTTGAGAAGGCGGCTGCGCTTAAGAATTCCATATTAAATCCACAGTCTGCGGCACCGGTTAATGTACGCCAGGCAGGAGTAAATGTCCAGTTTGGCAATACAATGCCTTTACAGGGAGGACAGACAGCTCCGGTTGTGCAGCCGGAAAAGAGTGCAGGTCAGAATACACTGGGACTGAATGTGGAACAGATTCTTGCGGAGGCAGGAAACGATGCGTTCCGTGTTAATGGAAATGCAGGTAATACCACTCAGAACATTCCTGTACAAAACATGTATACTACTCAGAATATTCCGGTACAGAATATGTATACTACCCAGAATATTCCGGTACAGAACATGTACACTACCCAGAATATTCCGGTGCAGGATATGTATATGACGCAGGCGATTCCGACGCCGCAGGAAATGCAGATGACGCAGGCGATTCCAACGCCGCAGGAAATGCAGATGACACAGGCAATTCCGACCCAGCAGAATGTAAAGCCGGTACAGGAAGAAGTTCCGGCAATCGAAGAACAGCCGGGTGTGCCGCTTGATGAAGAGGATATTGCTTCCCTGGAGGCGAATAAGGCAAAAGCGCAGGATGTACAGGAAGATACACAGGCTTCTGCAAATGAGAAAACAGATGATGAAGACAATACAGACAATAAAGGCAATACAAATATAGCAGAGGATATGGATGTGGCAGATGTGGCAGAAACTGTTGAAACTGCTGAGAATATCATGCCTTCAGATAATATTGCAGCTACGGACAATACAGGAAGTGTTCAGCCGGCAGCAGCGGATATTTCAATGGGAAGTACCATCCGTGTTGATACAGAGGCAGTAAATGCCGCTATTAAAGAAGCTGCAGCAACAATGGATAACGGCAGCAAAATGCACATGGATGGAACACAGGATATAGAATCCACCATGGCAATGGTAGAGGCTGCACTGGCAGATGAAACCAGAGCAGCACAGTTTGATGCCAGAATGGATATGCCGGAATATACGGAGGAGTATACGGCTCCAATCAAAGAAAAGATTACCCTTCGTGCCTTCCAGCCGGAAATTGATAAGGTCTATGAAATTCCGATGGAAGTAAAACGTTATTTTACAAAATATAGTTATGTCTCCGGACTGGAAGCCCAGATTGGTGAGTTCTTTGAAAGTACAAAGTATGAAGAGAAGATGGGAACTTCCGGAATAGGAAATATCATTATTTCAGGAAACAGAAGCTCGGATAAGACCACACTGGCCATTAATATTGTAAAAGCGTTAAATACACTTTATCCTGAAAATGTCAGAAAGATAGCAAGAACAAACGGTGATAATATCAACCAGAGGGGAATTGAACGTTCCATTGGCAAGCTCCTTGGTTCTGCGCTCATCATTGAAGAAGCCGGTGTAATCGACAGACAGCGTATTCTGGAACTTGTTGAAATAATGGAGAGTGATACGCAGGAGCTTCTGATTATTCTTGAAGATTCGGAAAGTGAAATCAATGAATTATTGAAGAACAATCCGGAACTGATTGAGAAATTTAATCACAGGATTACCTATAAGCAGTTTACGGTAAATGAACTTGTAGAGATGTGCAAGAGATATGCCGATAAATGTCAGTACACAATTGATGAAAAAGCACTTCTTCAGTTGTACTTACGAATTGATGAAATCCATTCCAGTGGAGACGGAGTAAGTCTTGAGGATGTTCGGGATGTAATTGATACGGCGATTGAATCTGCAAACCGGAGAGCATCGAAGAAGCTTTTTGGCGGAGCAAAGAAAAAGAAAGTTGGCGACAAGGAATACATTGTTCTTGTTGAATCCGATTTTAAGGAATAAATTTGGGTTGATGACCTAGGAGGAAATGAAAAAATGAATACAATTGACAATATGTCAGTGAATGCAATCAGGGTGCTGTCGGCGGATGCAATCCAGAAGGCAAATTCAGGACATCCGGGACTCCCGCTTGGAGCGGCCCCGATGGCGTATGAATTATGGGCAAAGCACATGAAACACAATCCGGCAAATCCGGACTGGGCTGACCGGGATCGGTTTATATTATCAGGTGGTCACGGTTCAATGCTTTTATACTCATTATTGCATTTATTCGGGTATGGAAATCTTACGAAAGAAGATCTGGCACAGTTTCGTCAGCTTGATTCCCTTACACCAGGACATCCGGAGTATAGACATACTGTTGGTATTGAAGCAACCACAGGACCTCTTGGGGCAGGTATGGGCATGGCAGTCGGCATGGCAGCAGCAGAAGCTCATCTGGCAGCTGTTTTCAATAAGGAAGGATATCCGGTTGTAGACCATTATACGTATGCACTCGGTGGAGATGGCTGTATGATGGAGGGAATATCTTCGGAAGCATTTTCTCTTGCGGGAACCCTTGGGCTTTCCAAGTTGATAGTATTGTATGATTCTAATCAGATTTCCATCGAAGGAAGTACCGATATTGCATTTACGGAAAATGTCCAGAAAAGAATGGAGGCGTTCGGATTCCAGACAATTACGGTTGAAGACGGTACAGACCTCGATGCCATCGGCAGGGCAATCGAAGAAGCAAAGGCAGATAAGACACGTCCTTCCTTCATTACGGTAAAGACACAGATTGGATATGGATGTCCTGCAAAACAGGGAAAGGCAAGTGCACATGGCGAGCCGCTTGGCGTGGATAATGTAACCGCTCTTAAGGAAAATCTTAACTGGCCTTCACAGGAACCGTTCTTCGTTCCACAGGAGGTTTATGATAATTTTGCATCCATTGCCAGGGAAAATGCCAAGGCAGAAGATGCATGGAATAAAATGTTTGCGGAATACTGCATGAAGTTCCCTGAAATGAAGGAACTTTGGGATAAGCATTATGACGAGTCCTATGTGGATGAATTATTCGCATCGGAAGAATACTGGGCACATGAAGATAAGGCAGAAGCCACAAGAAGCGTTTCCGGTAAATTAATTAACAAGATTAAAGAAGTAATGCCGGGACTGGTGGGCGGTTCTGCTGACCTTGCACCGTCAACCAAGACATACATGAACGGAAAGGGCGATTTCTCAAAGGATTCGTACGAAGGCTGCAATTTCCATTTCGGTGTAAGGGAAATTGCAATGACGGCAATCGGTAACGGTATCATGCTTCACGGAGGACTGAGGGCTTTTGTTTCCACATTCTTTGTATTTAGTGATTATGTAAAGCCGATGGCGAGATTATCTTCCATCATGGGAGTACCGCTTACTTTTGTATTAACGCATGACAGTATTGGTGTAGGTGAAGACGGACCGACACATGAACCAATTGAACAGTTGGCAATGTTCCGTGCAATGCCGAACTTTACGGTATTCAGACCATGTGATTATACGGAAACGGCAGCAGCATGGATGTATGCTGTTAAGTCACAGAGAACGCCGACAGCTCTTGTTCTTTCCAGACAGAATCTTTTGCAGATTCCAGGCAGCAGCAGGGATGCCCTTAAGGGTGGATATGTCATTGCAGATTCCGCAAAGGCTGTTCCGGATGCGATTATCATGGCTTCCGGTTCGGAAGTATCGCTTGCGGTAGAGGCTAAGGAAGTTCTTTCAAAGGAGGGCATTGATGTAAGAGTAGTAAGCATGCCGTCCATGGATGAATTTGAAAAGCAGAGTGAAGAATATAAAGAGTCCGTATTACCAAAGACAGTACGGAAGAGAGTTGCAGTTGAAGCACTTTCCGAATTCGGCTGGGGCAGATATGTAGGACTTGATGGAGCATATGTCGGAATGACGACATTTGGTGCCAGCGCACCGGCAGCGAAGCTGTTTGAAAAGTTTGGATTTACGGTTGAAAATGTTGTGGCAACTGTAAAGAGTATCATGTAATAAAATATAGTAAAAAACCTCCGGGTCAAATCCCGGAGGTTTTTAAATTCCAGATAAAAATCGTTTCTTACAAATTCAGTCTCAGATGCCTTGGAAGACCATCCACCATAACCGGTGAAAGTTCAGCCTGAATCAATGGTTTAATGTAATGAATCAGTTCATCTGATACATATGTATTATCCTTGGTAATCCATTCAAGCGGAACCTTTTTCTCGATGTTGGCAATCTTGTGAACATCCTGGGAACTGGTTACACAGATATACGGGTCATCAGAAACTCTGTCAAGTACAATCACTTTTCCTGTTTCGCCTTCAAAAGCAGCCTTAACGGCAGCACCGCCTACCTGGAACGCTTCCGTGATATCCACACGGCTTGTCATGTGGGCAGCACATCTTTGAAGTGTGCTTAATTCAATGGCACGGGTCTTAACGCCTAATTCGGCACCAATCTTATTGGCAAGGAACTTGGCAGAACCGGATAACTGCTTGTGACCGAATGCATCCGTGAATTCAACGTGGTCTGCAAGTTCGAAAACATATCTTCCGTCAGCAACCTTGATACCTTCGGAAATCGCAATGACGATGGAAGACTTGACTTTGCTTAATTCCTTCACCTTGTTCATGAAAAAGTCAATATCAAACGGAACTTCCGGAAGGAAAATCATGTCTACGCCTTCGCAGTCCTCTGTCTTTGACAGTGCGGCAGCGGCTGTAAGCCATCCTGCATTACGTCCCATGATTTCGATAATTGTGATTGTCGGATAGTCGTAAACAAGACCGTCACGGATAATTTCCTTGGTAACTGCAGCAATATACTTTGCAGCACTTCCATAACCAGGAGTATGGTCTGTGGTAGCAAGGTCATTATCAATTGTCTTTGGCACACCCATGAACTTAATGTCGCTGTTAATTAAGATTGCATAATCAGAAAGCTTCTTAATGGTATCCATGGAATCATTTCCACCAATATAGAAGAAAGCTTCGATATTCAATTCCTTGAGTTTTGCAAAAATCTGGTCATAAACATCCCTGTTATCGCAGATTTCCGGCAGCTTGTACCTGCAGGAGCCCAGGAAAGAAGAAGGGGTTCTCTTTAATAAATCAATGTCAAGGTCGGTTTTGATATGTTCGGAAAGATCCACATATTGACCATCAAGAAGTCCCTTAATTCCATGAAGCATTCCATAAACCTTTCCTGCTCCTCTGTCCTTTGCTGTCTTGTATACACCCACTAAGCTGGAATTAATTACGGAAGTCGGACCACCTGATTGTCCAACTATTACGTTACCGCGCATAAAAAGTACCTCCTGTTAATAAATTTTACCGAAATATTATGAAATTATTGTATCATAAATAGACATGTTTCACAATCGTTTTCAGAATATTTTTAATATTAGATTTGCATGCCGAAGAAATATGTTGACTAATCCGGCGGGTAAGTATTTAATATATATGTGTATGTATGCGTATAATATGATGAATAAATGGGAAATTTTATGCTGAAAGAGAAATGATTTTCAGTGTATGAAGGTAAAGGATAGATTAAAAAGGGCGGCATGATTTTATGGATGGTAAAAAAATATACGTAATCGGGCATAAGAATCCGGATACAGATTCCATTTGTTCCGCAATCTGTTATTCACATTTAAAAAACGAGATAACCGGATCAGACTGCTATGTGGCACGCCGGGCAGGTGAAATCAACCAGGAAACACGATATGTGCTGAACCGTTTCCGGGTTACGGCACCGGCATATATCGATGATGTATCTCCACAGGTTAAAGATATTGACATAAGAAGGGTTCCAGGCGTAGATGACGGTATTTCCCTGAAAAAGGCATGGTATCTCATGAAGAGTACGGACGTTGTTACACTTCCCGTGCTAAATGGGGATAAACTCGCCGGACTTATTACCATTGGGGATATCGCCAATTCCTACATGGATATTTATGACAACAGAATATTATCAACGGCAAAAACACCGTATATCAATATTATTGAGACACTGGACGGAGAACTGATTACAGGAAGTTCTGATTCTGTATTTGAAAAAGGTAAGGTACTGGTTGCTGCGGCGAATCCGGAACTGATGGAAAATTATATTGAGGCAGGGGATCTTGTCATATTGGGAAACCGTTATGAAACACAGCTTTGTGCCATTGAAATGGGTGCAGGCTGCATGATTGTCTGCGAGGGGGCAAAGGTATCCCTTACCATTAAAAAACTTGCCGAGCAGAACGGATGTACAATTATCTGCTCTCCACATGATACCTACACAGTGGCAAGACTGATTAATCAGAGTATGCCGATACGGTATTTCATGAGAAAGGAAAATCTGATTACCTTCAAAACTGAAACCCTAGTGGATGATATCAAACAAATCATGGCAAGTGTAAGGCACAGAGATTTTCCTGTACTGACCAGAACTGGGAAATATGTAGGAATGATTTCAAGAAGAAATCTTCTGGGAATGGAACGAAAAAAAGTCATTCTGGTGGATCATAATGAAAAATCCCAGGCTGTTGATGGAATATCGGAAGCAGTCATTCTGGAGATTATTGATCATCACAGGCTGGGAAGTCTTGAGACCGTGGCACCTGTTTTTTTCAGAAATCAGCCTCTTGGATGTACCGCGACAATTATTTACCAGCTGTATAAGGAAAATGGGGTTACCATTGAAAAAACTATTGCAGGACTTCTCTGCTGTGCGATTATTTCGGATACCCTGATGTTTCGCTCACCGACCTGTACTGAAGCAGATAAGGCGGCAGCAAGGGATCTTGCGGCCATTGCGCAAATCAACATCGAAGAGATGGCAACAGGAATGTTTGCAGCAGGAAGTGATTTTGCCAATAAGACGGATGAGGAAATTTTCTATCAGGATTTTAAGAAATTCAGCTCCGGACAGAATCAGTTTGGCGTGGGACAGATATCTTCCATGAGCAGGGAAGAACTGGAAAATATTAAACAGAGGATTGTACCATATATTAAGAAGAATTTTGAAAGCAAGACAGGAGAGATGATTTTCTTCATGCTTACAAATGTAATGGAGACTTCAAGTGAACTGATTTATTACGGAAACGGTGCGGAAGGGCTTGTAATGAAAGCCTTCGGCGTTAACGGAAGCGGTGATTCTGTCTACATTAAGGGACTTGTGTCCCGAAAAAAGCAGCTGATTCCCGAACTTATTCTTGCCATGCAGGAATAGAATTAAAGCAAAAAGGAAGTAAATTATGTCAAAACAATTTTGGAAAGCCGGGAACATGTTATATCCGGTACCGGCAGTGATGGTAAGCAGTAAACGTCCGGGTGAAAAGCCTAATATTATCACAGTGGCATGGGCGGGAACAGTCTGCTCTGACCCGGTAATGGTGTCGATTTCCGTGAGACCGGAGAGATATTCCTATGACATCATTAAAGAAACGGGAGAATTTGTGATTAATCTTGTTAATAAAGAGCTGGTTTTTGCAACAGATTATTGTGGGGTAAAGTCAGGACGGGATGTGGATAAGTTTAAGGAAATGCATCTTACACCAATGACTTCCAGATTCATTGAAGCACCGGGAATAGAAGAAAGTCCTGTAAATCTTGAGTGTAAAGTGAAAGATGTGTTGGAACTTGGTTCCCACCATATGTTTCTGGCAGAAGTGCTGGGGGTCACCATTGATGAAAAATATATGGACTCCAATGGAAAATTTAATCTGAATTCCAGCGGCCTTGTTTCCTATTCTCATGGAGAGTATTTTGAATTGGGAAAAAATCTGGGTAAGTTTGGATATTCTGTAAAAAAGAAGAAATAATGGAAATGATACTTGTAACAATTCTGTAACAAATTCCTTTACAAATCCGTATGCGAATGGTAGTATATTTTTATTGGCTAGGATGATGTTTGGAGGATATTATGGATTCATTTACAAGATATTCCAGAAAAATTCGCATGACATTAATCAAGGCAGTAACATTAATTTGTTTTTTCTGCCTTATTTATATACCAAAAGAAAGTACCTCTACTGCAATATCGGATGGTACAGGCTATTATACGGTAATACTGAATGAACATGTTCTCGGTGCAATGAATTCAGAAGAAGAAGCCAGGGAAGCACTGGTAATTGCCAGAGGACGAATCAGTGCGGAGGAAGGTACGTTAGTATACATGAATCCGGATCTGAGTGTTACACAGGAGGAAATGGTTTTTGGTCAGAGAATGTCAGTGGATGACATGGCAGATGCGATGTATGATGTTCTGGAACAATCAGTTATTAATTTTGATAAACAGGATGCCTATACGATTCGAATCAATGATTATACGGTTACTCTTGCAACAAAAGAGGAAATTGTTGAATTAGTCGAAGGCGTAAAGGCAAATTACGATACAGAGAACGAGTTTCAGGTCCGGCTGACCGGTAATGCCGATGCAGAAAGTTCGGAATTTGGCATTGAGATTGTAAAGACTGATGTTGGAGGTTCGGGAGCATCCAAGGTACTGCAGTTTGAGGATGGAGAATATGTGGTGGAAGCGAATGCGGATACCATATTTGAAGATGGTACATTGGCAATGGCATTTAGCGAATCCATATCCGTCACTCCAATGGAGGTAAATGCCGAAAGAATCTCTTCAGTTGAAGAGGCTTTGGCAGAAATCACAAAGGAAACGGAAGAAAAGACCATCTATACAGTACAGGCTGGCGATACATTATCACAGATTGCGTCAAGGTATAATTTGTCAACAACACAGCTGTGTGACTTAAATGAAGGTCTTACTGAGAATGGTATTATTGGTATCGGTGATGAGATTATTGTAACTGTTCCTACACCGGAATTGTCTGTTCTTGTATTTGAGGAAATGACATATGAAGAGGCATACAAAGCAGAAGTGCAGTATATTGATGATGATACCATGTATCAGGGACAGTATTCGGAAGTACAGGCAGGAACAGAAGGATACAGAGAAGTTGTGGCAGTGGTGCAGTATGAAAACGGCACGGAGGTAAGCAGGGATATTATTAAAGAAACTCTCCTGGTAGAATCCACACCAAGGATTCTGAGGAGGGGAACGCAGACTCCGCCTACTTATATCAAGCCTCTTGCAGGTGGTGTATTGACATCCGGTTTTGGATACCGATGGGGAACCAATCACAACGGTGTTGACTGGGGAGTTCCGGTTGGTACAGCAGTTAAGGCATCCAGCGGTGGTGTGGTAATCCGTTCAGGATGGTTCTCGGGATATGGTATCTGTGTGGATATTCAGCATCCGAATGGAACCATGACAAGATATGCCCATCTGAGTAAGACGCTGGTAAGTGTGGGACAGAAGGTTTCCCAGGGTGAACAGATAGCCCGATCCGGTAATACCGGTAACAGTACGGGACCGCATCTCCATTTTGAAATCCGGGTTGGAGGAACGCCGGTTAATCCGTTTAATTATTTACAATAAATATTTGCAGGGCAGTTTTAAGCTGCTCTGCATTTTGTGTACAGGGAATGGTTAAGAAAGGTGAAAGGACTAAGATTATGCAGAAGAAAATTGAAAAATATAAGTATGAGTTAATGTTTTCAGTAGTATTAGTAGCATATCTGATTTATTACATACCGGTTATTGAAGAAGTGACCCATTGGTGTATTACACCATACGCCTTAAGTTACCGGCTGGGATTTATTTCAAGGGGATTTATTGGAAGTCTTATCCGTCTGGTGGTTCCAAATCTGACAATTAAGCATATATATATTATTATCCTGATGAATACTTTGTTGTTATGTGGATTGACAATATTTTTCATGCATAAAATCATAGTTAAATCATATGATGAAAGCAAAGCCGGAATTCTTTATCTTTTAGGAATTTTTCTTGTAAATCCAGGCTCCATTGCGTTTCTCTTTTACTGGGGAAATTACGGAAGATTTGACATGTATCTGATTATGACACTTATCATATCTGCATTCCTGATTATATATGATCAATGTGTATGGTTGATACCGTTTTTGTGCATGGGGGCAGTACTTACCCATCAGGCATTTGTATTTCAGTATTTTCCGGCAGTGCTTATTCTTTTATTTTATTCAGCGTTTGTTCAAAAAAGGAAATATGGAAAAAGTATTTTTATTTTTACCCTGCTGTCCACATGCGCATTATTTCTGTATGTGCAGTTTTTCAGCAAGATAAATTATACATACGAAGAAACAATGGATATCATTAATGCCACAACGGATCTTCCAAAGCATTATTTTACTCAGGACATGATGGTGAAAATCGAGTATTATTCCAATGTATTCGAGACATTTGTGGTTTTTGTAAAGGAGCCTTTTTTAAGAAACCTGGTTAAAAGCCTAACTGTGATGGCATTTCTGATACCAATGATAAAGATTCTGGTGGATATCTGGAAACATTTTGTAAGAGCACACAAAAATATTCTGTGCAAACTGTTCCCATGGTTTGTACTTGTGGCAGAAATTCCAATGTTTATTCTTACCTGTGATTATGGCAGAGATTATGCAGCCATTGTTTTATGTAACTTTATTCTTTTGTTTACCCTGTATGCACTGGGGGATGAAGGAGTGAAGGCAGGCGTCAGGGAACTTACAGAAAAAATACATGCCAATGTGCCATATTACATTTTTGTGATTGTGCTTTGTGCATCCATTGGCAAATTTGGTGCAGCCGATGTCTGCGACATCGGACACAGGCTGTATACCTTATTGGAAAGCTTTCTTTTTTAGCAATTTGTACAGTTTTCAAGGGGAGAGCTTGGTTATTTTTACGAATTGTACATTTACAAATAATTTTTTTATGATATACTATATTTATATGTGATTTTTTAAAAAGTAGTTCGAGGTGTATAATGGAACAGTATATAATTAAGGGCGGACAGCCACTTAAGGGTGAAGTTTCCATCGGTGGAGCGAAGAATGCAGCCTTGGGAATTCTGGCAGCAGCCATCATGACTGATGAAACAGTTACAATTGAGAATGTTCCTGATGTAAGAGATGTAAGAGTAATGTTACAGGCTATCGAGGGAATCGGTGCCAGGGTAAAGTATGTATATAATAATACCGTTCAGATAAATGGCAAGTCGATAAGTGACGTAAGAGTGGATGGAGAATATGTAAAGAGAATCAGGGCATCGTATTATCTGATTGGTGCATTACTGGGAAAATATAAAAAGGCAGAAGTTGCCCTTCCGGGAGGCTGTAATATCGGCACAAGACCTATTGACCAGCACATGAAGGGATTTGAGGCACTGGGAGCGGATGTTAAGATTGAATATGGAATGATTAAGGCATCTGCATCGAAATTAAAAGGCAGACATATTTATCTGGATGTGGTATCGGTAGGCGCTACCATTAATATCATGATGGCAGCGGCAATGGCAGAAGGTAAGACCATTATTGAAAATGCGGCAAAGGAACCTCATATTGTGGATGTCAGCAACTTCCTGAATGCAATGGGAGCCAATATTAAGGGTGCAGGAACG
>JAQXXN010000152.1 GCA_029226085.1 Thermoflexaceae bacterium | reverse complement strand
GTTACTGAAATAGATTTAAAGGTTCATCCAAAGGACAGTCAGGAACTGATCCGCTGGAAAAAACTGTGTATCAAGGAGCTTGACTGGTGCCAGTCCAATCAGACCGAGATTGAACGATTGGCAAATGAATTATATCGTATCTATACATCTGATGAGCCATTTGGAAAAAGAAAGATTTGTCTTAATTTTCCGGCATTAGAGAAAGAATGTAACAAAGCAAAGAAATTATAAAAACAGTTCCGATTTTCTATCGGATTTCTCCTATTAGTGAGAAAATAATTATTTTTATACAAACCAGCTTATTCGTGGTAGAATAAGCTGGTTGTTTGTTTTGAAAGGAGAATCTTATGAAAACCAAACAACCGGAACCTAACAAAATCACTGCACTCTACGAGAGATTATCCCGTGATGATGAGCAAAGCGGGGACAGCAACATGTGAGGGATTTTTTAAGAAAACACAGGGAACGTGGCGCCATCATTATTCTGGCGTGTCATGATACCGAGGAACTGGAATACTTGTCGGATGTCATTATTACGATTAGTGAAGGGAAAATCGTTCAGGACAGATAAGGCATGTTCTGTTTTTGGAAAGTAAATGAGACAGAAAAAATGTGACAAAAATCGCATTATACATTCCCAATCTGACCGTTCAAGACAGAAATTGACCGTTCGTGCCAAAGCCATTGTAAATTAAGAGAAAGTAAGCTAAGTTAAGGACAGAGGTGAATCTGATGATTACGAAACTGTCCCGAAGCATGGCTTTTATTCACTGGAAAAACAACGTGGCGATTCTGACAATGTGTGCATTTTTTATTGTTGAGGTTGCTTCGAATATAAAAAGATAAAGGAGGTGTTATATGCAAAAGGAGCAAAAGAGGAATTTGCTAAAGAAAGCTGTGGGTCAGATTAGAAAAGCTGCAGAACGTACAGAAGAGCATAATTTTCGGCGAGTAGTTTTTATAAGACGAAAAGAAGTGTAGTGAAGGAGTAAGAAAAAGTGAAAAATAGGAGGAATAGTAAATGAAATGTCTAAAAAGAGGAAGTAAAGTACTAGTGTTGCTACTGTTACTGATGTCAATGGTGATTATTGAACAAAAAAAAGTTAAGGCGGAAGAAATGGATTTATATGATGTAATTTCTACAAATGAAAATTTACCCGATAATATATATATGCGTGCTGCAAATCCAGTGACTTTTGACCATACGGCAGGAACAAGTTCACATGATAATTATGTAACAAGATATTGCTGGGGACTTACACAGTGTTATCAGGGAAGCATTAAATTGGATAGTTATACAAGGGCACGGTATGAGAATTTTTTGGGTATGGTAACTGCTGATTCAGGAAGGCAATGGAGTGAGAATCAAGGCCAATCATATGCAGAATCAGGTAGTGTATCTGCAGATATTGGTTCACAATGGGTTGGACATACATATTACGGAAATGAATAATTAGTTTCAGCCACGTAGAAACGTGGCTGATTAAAGGAGAAAATAATTAATGCGCAAAATAGTGGTTAATAGTGGTGTGGTGTGTGTGAGTTTATTCATAACATTAATGTTAATATTTTCGCTGAATTTTCTTTATAAAGTGGAATTGCTGGAAGTAATATCAAATCAATTAATACCAGAAGGAGCATTGGTGTTTAGAACCTCCTGTAATACGATTAATTTTGAAGAGTTATATAAAGCATTGCCGGATGATACAATTTTAATTAATAATCTGGCATGGGATTCTAATATAAAATCTGTCGTATTTAAGGGGCAAAACTATGAACTTCCATTACTTGATGGGCGGAATTTTTCTATTGAAGATATAGATAATGGAAGAAATGTAGTCATAATCGGCAGAGAATTATTGGAAGAGTCCAAACAATTCCATTATAAAAATGATGTATATGATGTTGTGGGTATTATAGGCTGCGAGTTTGAATCGGAAGCAGATAAGGTATGTATTATGCTTATGAAGGATGAATTAATTAATCCGGAAGGAAATTTCTATATTTACGGAGAAGATTCAGATGAAATTATAAGTTTTCTGGGGAATGAAAGCGTATGGGATGAGGTTGTACTTTTGGACAATGATGCGCTGGGAATAACAGAAGCTGTGAATTTAAAGGAAAGGATGGGAGTATTACCAATATTGGTAATGTTAGTATGCCTGGCATTTAACCATATATTTTGGAAAAAGTGGGTGAATGATAAAGCAAATGAAATTGCAATAAGGAAAGAGTTGGGATTTGATGACCCCAAAACATATCTTTTCATTTTTTTTAGAGCAGTAGTATTGATAATAATAGGTATGCTCATCGCAGTTGCTTTCAATTATAATATTAAGATTAATTTATTAGTTCAATCATTTATGATTTCAGGAATAGTATTGACAATTCAGCCGGCTGTAATTTTGCTGATGGATTATTGGAGGGGTAGAAATGCTGATTAAATACTGGACAAGGGATAAAAATAGCCTGCTATTGAGCATTTCACTAATTGCTTCATATTTGATTCTGATCAATTGTTTTAATGGTATTTATTCAATTAACAAAAGTAATATTCTAAAATATAGTAATGAAGCGTCATATTATATATGTGATAATTTTATTGGAGAGAAAGAAAGAATCTTTTTTGGGGATCAAAATTGTATATATAAATTAAAAGAACTTAATAAATGGCTTAGAAATAATAGTGATTTTGATTACTTATGTATAAGGAATCAATCAATTGGAACAAAGACTAATCATGTTGCAAGTATACAAGTTAATAAAATTTTCTTTGAAAAAAATGATATAAATGTTATTGGAGAAGGCTTTAGTGACAATGATTATATTATGAAATCTATGGATGATGAGCTGCCAATTTTGCTTGGGGAAGATTTCATGGATGAATATGAAATAGGAGATGAATTTGATTTTTATTATTTGGGGAGTAACTTTTTTAAGGGAATTGTAAAAGGCTTTGTGAGTAAAGAGAGTTGTTATAAGGATTATGATCAGGTATATTCGTTAAACAGCAAGGTAATCATTCCTTTACAGGAGTTTGAGAAAGAGCCGGTAAATCGGAGCGAATGGTCGTTTCAGTTGAGATTATATCTTGAGAAAAACTCAGGTATAATGATTAGCGAATATCCGGTATCTTATTTACAAAGCATACTGGCTTCTAAATGCTCGGAATTACAGATGGAACCATATATAATACAAAATAACATTTCCTGTAATCTGAACGTCTGGGGATTATCAGGTGACAGCCTTCTGAATATTTATAGAATGTTTATAAATTTCTTTGCTGTAATGTTAAGTATGATTTTATCATTGGAAATGGTTGAGAAGTTAGTTAAGTTAAGAAAAAAATTCTCAATTGCATATTATAATGGCTATTCAGAATGTTATATTCTGGGTTCGATTATTATTGGTGTGTTTATAGAGATATTTAAACCATTTCTTATAGCTATTTTAATAGATTTTTGTATATTTAGGAGTATACATACATATTTGGTTTTATTGGGAATGATGTTCTTACTGGTATTAGTAGTAAGTATCTGTCTTATAACAGTACATAAGAATATATTGTTTGATGTAAGGGGAACGAAATATGGAAATGGTAAAACTTGATGGTATATCTGTATCATATGGTAAAAATAAGGTATTAGATAATTTTTCAATATCCTTAGAAGTGGGAAAAGCATATGTCATAGAAGGTGCAAATGGTATCGGAAAGACGACTTTAATAAAAATACTTGGATTATTGCATAAACCGGATAAGGGAAGAATTGAATTTTTAGGACGTGAATTAAGTAATAAGAGATATATCTATGATAGGATAAGAAAGGATTACATAGGTGTAATTTCACAAGATTTTGCGCTTATATTCGATAGTACAGTATATGAGAATATAGCACTTGCATTGCATGCAATAAAATGTAAGCGAAAAGAGATAAGGCAAAGAATAATGGATATTGCAGAAATTATGGAGATAACACATTTATTAAATAAGTATCCTTCACAATTATCTGGTGGTGAATGTCAAAAAGTTGCCATAGCAAGGGGACTTGTAAAAAAACCAAAACTATTGTTGGCAGATGAGGCAACATCATCTCTTGATAAAGCGAGTAAAAATAAATTTATAGAAATTATTACAAAGTATGCATTAGAAGGGAATACAGTTGTGCTTGTAACACATGAAAGTGAAGATGACAAATATGAAGGTTTTTGTAAGATAAAAATAAACTAAAGATTCCACCTATTCTATGAACAGCCAATGCATTGGATGAATTACGGGAAAAAGTTAAGTAAAAAGAAACAGAAAAAAGCATAAAAATAGAACCGGATTACATGAAAAGTAGTCCGGTTCTTGTTTTATTTATTCCATTAAAATCTCAATTTCCGTCTCCGATATCCCCGTCTTCGCTTTCTTGTCTTCATGACTTCCTTTCCATATTCCGAATAATTCATAAAAATCAGTCCCAGAAGAATAATCGTCAGGAACAGAAAAATGATTACACCATAAAGAATATGGATTGCATTAATCACAATATAATCTTTAATTACGAGCGGTGTCGTTTCTACCGAAGGAAGATACGGAAGGTTTGACGGTCTGGCCGAAGTGTTGGAATTGCTTGTGGTAGTAACCAAAAGTTCGGAATTACCGACCACAACATCCTTATACTTAAACTGAACCGTTGCAAAGGTATCACCGGATGCTGCATCACGGCTGATTTCCATGTCAATGTCATCGCTGATAACCCCGATAGGAACAGTTACTGCAGACGAAGCAAGGGAAAAGGACACGTTGGAGCTTCCGAATACACTGGAATTATAGTAGCTGGATTCGTTGAGAAGTCCGCTGGTATCCGCAGAATCCAGGGTCAGCTTTTCAAAGTTATTAAAACCATATTCAAAAAGAGCTGTTGTATCTATAAAACGTTGTTCCGGTTCTTCACACAGAAGTACAACCGCAATCAGATTCATGTCACCCTTGGTTGCAAAAGTACATAAGGTGTATTTGGATTCGTCAGTAAAACCGGTCTTTCCGCCCACCGCATATTCATAATAATACTGGCTGTTTTTCTTAAGCATCTCATGACGCTGGTAAATGGTACGTTCATAGCCGTATTTATTGGTTGGCGGGATTACGTAGGACAAGGTATTCATCATCTCAATGATAGTGGAATTATTCATGCATGCACGTGAGAACATGGCGATGTCGTAAGCAGTAGTATAATGTTCAGGATTATTTAAACCGCTGGCATTGGCAAAGTGAGTGTTCAGGGCACCAAGTTGGGCAGCACGTGCGTTCATCATTTCCGCAAATGCGGGTACGGAACCTGCAACATGTTCTGCAAGACCGTATGCCACATCATTGGCAGACTTAAGAAGCAGGGCGTACATAGCCTGTTCTACGGTAAACTGTTCTCCTTCCACAATATCAAGCTTGGCGTCTTCCCATGTTACACTATGCTCCGCATCATAGGAAAATGTAACGGTTTCCGATAAACTACAGTTTTCAATTACAAGGAGTGCAGTCATAAGCTTTGTGACACTGGCAGGATATGCCTTAATGTGGCTGCTCTTCTCATAAAGAATCGTACCGGTATCCGCATCAATTAAGATGGCACTTCCGGCAGAAATTTCAGGTGGAACCGGCCAGCCTTCTCCCATGTCAGTTATGCCTTCGCCGGAAGTATTATCATTTTCAGGAGAATCTGAAGTCTCCCCGTTCTGTGCGGCATTACCGGTATTATCACCATTTCCGGCAGCAGAAGTAGTATTCTGGGATGTTGTATTATATATGATATCATTATGTGCATATGTAACCTGTGATGTACATAAAATGAGGATCATTGTCATGATGACTGACAAAACAATTTTTTTATTTCTCATTATTACCTTTTGCCTTTTTCCTGGTATTGTTTCGCTTTATGACCTTAAGTCTTGTAAATTCTTCACGTTCCTTTTCTTCCAGTGCATTAGAAATGTCATGTACCAGTGTGGTGTAAGTAGGAATGGTAATATTCTTAAGGGCATTTGCACGCTTCTGGGTTTTCTTAATGTTGGCAGCGAGCCGGTAAGCGGAATTTTCAATCATGGAAAGTTCAATGGTAAGCTGCTTTACCTTTTCAAAATGCATTCTCGCAACATCCAGGGACGGACGCACATTATGAAAGGAATACGCAGGTAAAAATTCGGATGATGATTCCACAAGAGGAATTTCCGTTCCCATGATACTTCTGGTCTTTACCCGGATACTGTTCTCAATTGGAACCGTGCGGGCAATCTCCTGCACAAAACTAATGCCGTTTTCAATATTTGCCTGATGTAATGCTTCATAGGCGGCGGAAAACGTGGTATCAATTTCACGCTGGATGGAAGATGCCTTGTCAATCAGGTCCATCAACTCACGAATGAGAATGTTTCTCTTTTTATCCATTAATTCATAACCCTGTGTTGCCAGGGCAAGTGAGTTCTTTGCCAGTATTAAGTTACCCTTGGTAGGAAATGTATTTGGATTCATGATTTACCTCCGGGATTTCCTGCCGTTACTTTAATTTTCCACGACAGGGTAGTATTTGTCAAGTATCTTGGTGTTAATACGGTCAAGTTCGGAACGAGGAATAATTTTCAAAAGCTCCCATCCAAGGTCTAAGGTTTCGTTAATGGTACGGTTTTCATTGGGTCCCTGGCCGACAAATTTTTCTTCAAAGGCCTTGCCGAATTCCAGATACTTTTTATCCAGAGGGGATAATTCATCTTCACCGATAACAGATGCAAGGGCACGGGCATCGCCAACTTTGGCATAGGAAGAAAACAGCTGGTTTGCCACATCCTGATGATCCTCTCTTGTGAAGCCTTCACCGATACCGTCTTTCATGAGACGGGAGAGAGATGGAAGGACATTTATCGGAGGATAAACACCCTGACCGTTTAAGTTACGGTCCAGTACAATCTGTCCCTCTGTAATATATCCGGTAAGATCAGGAATCGGATGGGTAATATCGTCATTTGGCATGGTAAGAATCGGAATCTGGGTTACGGAGCCTGTGGAACCCGCTACAATACCGGCACGCTCATAAATGGTGGCAAGTTCGCTGTAAAGATAGCCCGGATATCCTTTACGGGACGGAATCTCACCCTTGGAGGAGGAGACTTCACGCATTGCTTCGGCAAAGGAAGTCATGTCCGTAAGAATAACCAGGATGTGCTTTCCTTTCTCAAATGCCAGATATTCCGCAGCGGTAAGAGCAACTTTTGGTGTAATCAGACGTTCCACAACCGGGTCATTTGCAAGATTTAAAAACATGCATACATGGGAAGAAACGCCGCTTTCTTCAAAGGTTTTCTTAAAATATTCGGCAACGTCATATTTTACGCCCATTGCAGCAAATACAATGGCAAATTCTTCATCGGAATCATCTCCCAGGGAAGCCTGCCTTACAATCTGTGCGGCAAGCTGGTCATGCGGAAGTCCATTTCCAGAGAAAATAGGAAGCTTCTGACCGCGGATCAGGGTAGTAAGTCCGTCAATGGCGGAAATTCCCGTGCGGATATAGTTACGCGGATATTCCCGGGAAACCGGATTAAGCGGCTGACCGTTGACATTCCGTCTTGTTTCGGCAATAATCGGTCCCAGATTATCAATCGGTTCACCAATTCCGTTAAAAGTACGTCCGAGAAGACCTTCGGAAAGCGCGATTTCCATTGGGTGTCCTGTAAGACGTGTATGACAGTTGGTTAAGGACATGTTATCCGTACTTTCAAAGACCTGAATGACAGCCTTGTCCTTGTACATTTCAACGATACGGCCGAGTTTCTTTTCTTTATGGTTTACTGTGATCTCAACGATTTCTTCATAAGATCCATCTTTAATGCCTTCTATGGCAATCAGCGGACCGTTGATTTCGCTAAGACCCATATATTCTATTGACATGGCTACCTCCTTAATTTCTGGCAATTACACCGTCATAAAAATCATCAATTGCCTTATAATAGTCCTTCATCATTTCAAGGTGGTTATTAGGAACGTCATATTTGATGGCAATTACTTTTTCAAAGATATCATCTTCTTTCAGGACAGAAACCGGCATTCCCATGTTAATCAGTTCTTTGGAACGCTTATAGAGATAGAGGATGACTTCCATCATCTTAAGCTGTTTTTCCAGTGGAACACAGGTATCTTCCGGGTGAAAGGCATTCTGCTGTAAAAATCCCAGACGGATTACTCGGGCAATTTCAAGAACCAGCTTCTGGTCATCAGGAAGTACGTCACTTCCGATTAATTTTACGATTTCCATAAGGCTGCTTTCCTGATTTAAAAGTGCCACAATCTGGGTACGGCATTCTATAAAATCAGGTCCCACATGAGTATTGTACCACGGGACAAGATCATTTAAGTATTCGCTGTAACTGGTCAGCCAGTGGATTGCCGGAAAATGTCTTGCATATGCAAGGGACTTGTCAAGTCCCCAGAAACATCTCACAAAACGTTTTGTATTCTGAGTAACCGGTTCGGAGAAATCACCGCCCTGAGGAGAAACTGCACCGATAATGGATACGGAGCCATTGGTTCCGTTTAGATTTTCTACCATTCCGGCTCTTTCGTAGAATGCGGAAAGTCTGGATGCAAGATATGCCGGGAAACCTTCTTCTGCAGGCATTTCCTCAAGACGTCCGGACAATTCACGAAGCGCTTCTGCCCACCGGGATGTGGAGTCTGCCATGATGGCAACGTCATATCCCATGTCGCGGTAATATTCTGCGAGGCTGATTCCGGTGTAGATACTTGCTTCTCTGGCAGCAACCGGCATGTTGGAGGTATTGGCAATCAGTACCGTTCTGTCCATGAGCGGATTGCCGGATTTTGGGTCAATCAGCTTTGAAAAATCTTCAAGAACCTGTGTCATTTCATTTCCACGTTCTCCACAGCCAATGTATACAATAATATCCGCATCAGACCATTTTGCAATCTGGTGCTGTGTCATTGTTTTTCCTGTACCAAAGCCTCCCGGTACGGCGGCAGTTCCGCCTTTGGCAATCGGGAAAAGGGTATCCAGAATACGCTGTCCGGTAACAAGCGGTACATTTGCCGGAAAACGTTTTTTAATCGGTCTTGGAATACGAATCGGCCACTTCTGGGTCATGGAAATATTGTGTTTTGTTCCGTCACGAAGAACAAGAACGGCAAGGGTCTGGGTGATGTTATAATCACCGTCCGGGACAACGGATTCAATGGTTCCCTCCATGTCAGGGGGAATCATGATTTTATGGGTAATGGCGCGGGTTTCAACCGTTTCGGCAATGATAAAGCCGCCGGAAACGTAAGTTCCGGGTGTAACGGTCATGTGAACCGGCCATAATTTTTCCGTATCAAGGGAATCAACACTGACACCCCGGTTAATATATGCACCGGATTTTTTTGCAATTTCACTGAGCGGGCGTTCAATACC
>JAQXXN010000151.1 GCA_029226085.1 Thermoflexaceae bacterium | reverse complement strand
AATGTTTACTGCTTTTAACATACAGTGGGGGCTTTAAGGCTCCCACACCATATAAGGAGATGAAATATTATGACAAATCATACAGATAATGATGAAACACTATTTTACGATTTGCGAGGTTATAAGGGAGCAAATATATTTGATGATGCTCTGGATGAGAGAAAAGTTGTAGAGCCTTACTACACAAAATTAGTTGAAGATGTGGGGAAAATCGAAAAAGAACTTGTGCTATTGACACAGTCTGCACTGGTGTACCTGCAATGTTGCACGGACAAAAGTGAGACTTACTATATGACAAAAGTTCTTCGTAACCTTTTAGAAGAGCACAAACTGCAGATGAAGATTGTTGATTGTGCTCATACAACCTTTGACTTAAAATAATAATTTCTATGTGTTCTGTGTGTGATACCCGAAGAGAGACCTGCCAATTGTGCAGGTCTTTCTTCATGTGCAGACGGGACAAATAACAAGACTTTTTTCTGGCTCGATGATTTTAGGACAAATATTTTGTAATAAAAAATTGGTGACCAGAAAGGAGAATAATGATATGGTCGTTGATGTTATTAAAAAAGAGCTGGATGAGTTGTTTGAAATGAGTTTGCCTGAGCAAACAGAGTGTATTGCAAATAAGCTGGTAGAAGCTGGAATTAAACCTACAATCTACAGTACAGCTTATACAAGCAATACCATTTATGAGGTAGGAGATTATGTCTTAATTGATATAAATCCTGCTCGATTCCCAATGAGAAGAACGCCTTGTATATTGGATGCAAGCGAGTACAAGAACCTTAAGGGATTGCGTTTTAGAAATGAGTGTAGAGATTTGAAGATCGGAGGCGAATATCATAAGTTGCCAAAGGTAACAGTTAGCCCTGTCTTTATTGGGAACCGTAAGGAATCAAATGTTAAGGTGTATCGTTACATTTTGAAAGCCCCCAAGGGGATACCAGTTGACCACGTTTTCAAATCAGTTGTTATAAATACACATGAGGCACTTGCATTATCAAACACTGCGGATAATTTGAGGAATCGTAAGTGTACTAGATATTTAACAGATGAAGAGATTAAGGCTAATAAGGAGCGGGATTTTAGTAATACTTGGTATATCTATGTATACTGGCGTATGCTTGGCTTGATTTCTCAGGAAGATGCATTTGCATATAATCTTGAGAAGAATCAGGATAAGTAATCTGGAGATTGGCTTACCCTAGTGGTAAGCCTTTTTTCTGCCTGAATATAGTTTGGAAAACTGCAAGATAACATAGGCGTTATGGATGTTTCTTGGTGATCTGAAATCAAGTTTGGATTTTGCAGATAGTAGATCTTAAGCGATTGGTACTTTGGGGTTAGTCGGTAAAGATGGTATCTGTTGAGAGTGATTTTTCTTATGAAGCAACTGCAAGTATTGGAGCAGTATTTATGCTGATATTTTTTCGCAAATCTTCAGATCATGGGGTAGAGCCGGTGCAGACAATCTCCGTATGGCTGGTGATCATAGAAATGACAGACGATATATGCCCATTTTTTGTGCCAAGATAGTTGATTATTCCGGAGATAGTATGTTTTTTAAGAATAAATTTTAGCTGAAAAAATAGTTATTCAGATACTATTGACAAATTCTAAGCTAGAGTTAACATGAACAGCAACCTTGAAACAAAGGGTTTCCAAAACTGGGGAAGGGAGGTCAACTATGAAGTACAGAAACATCTGTATGAAACATCCCAATCGTTTTGTTGTCGTTGTTCCTAAGCATCAAAACAAACAAGGATTTGTATCTTCGTGGAAAGTACTGAATGTGCAGCATCAGCTTGAAAAAGCTGTGGAGCTTCAGGAATTCTACAAAAAAGAAGGACTTTCTGGTGTGGTTATCATTGATACTGGTAACAGTGAAGATAATAACTTACCGCCAAACAAGGTTGCTGAGTTCTTCCGAGTCTATTTTGGGATGGAGTAGGCATTGGCTCATCTGTCTGGGTGAGCCATCCTTTCAGGGAGGTGATGAATATTGCATTAGTAGATATGACGCATCATAGGTTGCTCAATGATGCGAGAGAGCGACTGAAAAAAGATCCAAGTGCTGATTTATCTGACATTGCCAGAGAGCTACATTTACAAGTAATGAATACTGAAAAGAAGTGTCGTGAAAATATACTGCGCACATGGTTTATAGGTGGTCTATATAATTATGATTATGAAGCAGCAAAAAGCGCATTAGCTAAATGTATTACTTTAGATCCTGCAAAACAGATAAGTCAAAAAGAAGCGAATAAACTGCTACCAGTTCTTTGGCAGTCGTGCAGGCTTCTTTTCAAAGATGATTTCAGTACATTATTTGATGAAATCGAAAGAGTAATCCAAACAAACAAAGCATTTGATGAAGATGGCATTAATCAGCCATTTGTATAAAATAAGGAGGATAAAACATGAGAATACGGGACAATAGAGGAGCAGTCAGAGAAGTAGAGCAGGTGATCGCCGCTGTGGAAGAGCGTCGGGTTTTTAACGGTACAAGACGCCGTATGCTTGAGCCAGTAACAAATATGTCTGTGAAGCCGAATGCACTGGTATTCATTTTTAAGGATACAAATCCAGTTGGGATGGGCTGTCTGCCTTTCCCTATGAGTATGGGCTTGGATGGCAAACTTCTCGTTGGAAACTTGAAGTCTGAAGTAGCAGATCGAATTCTGGCTGACCTCACAGAGCTGGGGTATGCAGATATTTCAGATTTGGGATATCAGAAAGAAAAGCTTGTAGTTGAACAGTATAAGTTCGATAATGGCACTTCAGGTGCTTATTGCTATACTGGATATGGCATCTTCCAGACTTCAATGCCTGGGTGCGGAGCTGTAAATGTATTTGAGACGGAATGCCCTGACGAAGCTGATGAAGATGAGAAAGAAGATCTCTCAAAGTTCTCGGACGAGGAATTGCGTGGAGTGCTGTATGAGCTGGCAGACTACACGTTCCTGCAATTAGGTCAGATGTCCAGAGAGGAACTGGAAAATGAATATGCAAGTCAGAAAGGAGAATTTTAATTGAATCGATCAAGTTTACCAGTTTCATTGAACTCCATGAAAAAATGGTATGAGTCTGAGGATAAAGTGCTACAATGCACTTTACCCTTTCAGCGGCATTCTGGAATGTGGAATTCCATTACAAAGTCTAATCTTGTGTGGAGCATCTTAGCCGATTCGTACATACCGCCAATTGTGCTTTTAAAGGACAAACGTGGGGTAGATTCTAAGGGTAAATATATTTACGGATATCAGATTCTGGAAGGTCAGCAGAGGCTTGTTACCACATTATTTCCATT
>JAQXXN010000150.1 GCA_029226085.1 Thermoflexaceae bacterium | reverse complement strand
GTCAATAAATGAAATGTATTGTGTTAGAAAACCACAATTCGTAACCCACATACCGCCTTGGCACAGATAGAAAACATTCCCTGCCGCTGCCACCCCGGACATCCGTCACTTACTCCCCAAATTTAAATGTACACCTCCTACTTAATCCTCATATTCGGCCACACAAATTCCACCAGTTCATCCGGATAATGATAATCCACGAACATTTCCACCTTATTCGCCGGTTCCACACCATCCTGACGCGCCACGTATCTTGTCATTGCCGCCACGGAAATCACCGCATCACACACAAAAATAACTATGGCCGCCCACGTAATGATTTTTCCTGCAACCACGGGAACCTTTTCAATCAGCCTGCTGCATGCAGGATAAAGAAATTTCAGCCAGATGATGGCAATAATGCCCCAGAACAGCATGAAGAGAAGATTGGTTCTTCCTCCAATGTTAAACGGCATGTTACTGTAATCCCAAAAGGTAGTTCCAAAGAATATTTCCGTAAATACAGAACAAAGATATTCGTATGCACCGCCCAGGAAAAATCCTCCGACAAAAATATACCTGTCTTCCTTTCCAATGAGCTTATGTAAAAACACCGTGGCAAGCGCTGCGCCCAATCCCCAGACAATACTAAAGGTTCCATAAATAAGACTGGAACGGCTCATCCATTTTCCTGCGGTAAGTCCCACATACAAAGTTTCAATAATATCTCCAAGAAATGCCCATATTATAAAAATCCAGATGAATTTATCAAAACAGACACCTCTTGCAAAAACATATTCGTTTTCCGAAACCCTGTTTCCGTTCTGAATTCCCGGATAAGCCTTCTGCAAACGCTTCTCTACCATACAGTAAATCTTTTCACCAAGAGTTTTCTTGCCGCTTTCCAAATCCAGTACCAGTCCTGCTGCCTCCTTCCCGGATAGCTTTTCTTTGTAACAGATAGCAATACTTACCATGAGAATATCAAAAAGAACCATGGCAATTAACACAAAACTGATAATTATTAATATCATGTCCGGCACGATACTAAGCAGGAAAAATACTGCCGGATGAACGACCAGTGCCAGAAGCATTGCCACACCGCCAAGTACCAGTGAAAAAAGAATTCCCTTTTTATTTCCCGCAAAAATAAATTCCAATTCATAATCCCACAGTTTCTTTGAAGTAATTTTCTCTGTCATGCCACCGGAAACATATGCAAATAATGATGCCGTAATCACGCAGAATACATACTGAAGCACATAATGCTGTCCTAATGTATCCACGACCACCAGAATGATGTCCATTGCAAGACCGTATGCCAGGCACCACGGGCCGGTTAGAAATCCCCTGTTACAAAAATGTCCTGTCCTCAAGGATGTAAAAAGTACCTCAGCCGCCCATCCCAAAAAGGAATAAATCATAAAAAACAACACCAGTTCAAACCACGTATAATCCATTATTTATCACCCTTTTTCCCTATTCTTATTTGTTCCAGTTCCTGTAATGTTTTTTCGTCCAGATAATTAAAAAGATAATTTCTGTCCTGATGGTTTTTATTGCGGATTTTTTCTTCTATTACCTCATGTATCTGTATCCGTGCCTGCACCACATCTTCCCAGAATTCCCTGGACGACATCAGTCTGCATCCTGCTCCGCGGATTATTACCTGTTCCAGTCCGTCCGATGTTACGACCGTTACATCATACCGATGACCGATTTCATGTGCCGTACGCTCAATATATCGGTCTGCCGTTTCCGCTTCCTTCGTATATACCACGTCAATATTGTTATAATGAAGAATCTCTCCCGGATTTCCTTTTATTTTATAAGCATCAAAAACCAAAATCACCTGCTGCCTTCGATATCCCTGATAGTTGCAAAGCACATCCATCAATACATTTCTTGCCGCCTCCAGATTAACATTTAAAAGATCTTTTAAATCTTCGTTGGCATGAAGAACATTATATCCATCCACCAGAAGATATTCTTTCTTTGATTCCTGCGGCTCATAAAGCGTTTCTTTCTTTTTACGATTGTTTTCCGTACCCTCATAGACAACAGCTTCCCTAGTCCGCTTTTTTGTTTCTCCATAGGTTCTTCTGAAAATATCCTGAAGCTCCTTGTCATCACTATAAGAAATCTTATCAAAACGGGCATGTACCGTGGATGCATAAGATGAAGTATTCCGAATGGTATTCTTCAAAGAACTGTCATCTATTTTTTTCATTTCCAGATGCATGTAATCTTCCACTTCCGCCCAGTCCACCACAAATCCCGCACCATGAGCACAGAACACAGAGCCTGAAGGATTTTCCATGTCACTAAGCGGCTCATATCCAATCCGGCTGATGACCTCCTTATCATTCACACATGGACGATATCCAAAAAACTCCAGGGAAATACTTCCCATTCCCCTGGTATATGCCGCCAGTTCCTTCTGATAACCATTCATGAAAGAAACCGGCGCCGTCCCGGTAATCACTGCCGTTTCTTCCATAACCTCCGGTGCCGTAAAAACAGCTTTCATCCTGTCCAGATCCGTTAGTGCCCGTCCCACACAATCTGCCGGAATTTCTATGGAAAATTCATAATACGGCTCCAAAAGTACGCTTTCCGCCTTCATGAGTCCCTGACGCACCGCCCGGTATACTGCCTGACGGAAATCGCCGCCTTCCGTGTGTTTTAAATGAGCCCGCCCGTTAATCAGCGTGATTTTCATGTCCGTAACCGGCGAACCGGTAAGCACACCAATATGTTCCTTTTCCTTTAGATGAGTAAGCACCAGCCTCTGCCAGTTTCTGTCCAGAATATCTTCACTTACATCCGTGGCAAACTGCATTCCGCTTCCTTCATCCGCCGGCTCCAAAAGAAGCTGTACCTCCGCATAATGCCTTAACGGTTCATAATGTCCCACCCCGATGACCGGAGCCTTAATGGTTTCTTTATACACAATGCTTCCGTCTGCAAAATCCACATCCGTATCAAAGCGCTTTTTTATTAAATCCTTAAGAATTTCCGTCTGAACCTCGCCCATGAGCTTTGCCGTAACTTCACCGCATGCTTCATTCCACTCAACATGAAGCTGAGGATCCTCTTCTCCCAGTACACGAATTTTTCCATACATCATCCGTGCATCCACACCTTTTGGAAAAATCATCCGGTAATTTAATACCGGCTGTAACAGTGGATTTGGCGAATCCTTTTCCACTCCAATCCCCTGTCCCGGACAGGTATCATTTAATCCTGTGACGACGCAGACCATTCCACAATCTGCTTCATTAACCGTTTCAAACTTTTCACCCTGATATATGCGGATTTGATTTACCTTTTCCCCGTTCACCAGTGCCTTAACGGCAAGTCTGCCACTTGTCACCTTAAGATGGGTAAGCCTGTTTCCCTGATTGTCTCGCGAAATCTTATAAACCTTTGCGCCAAATGATTCTTCTGCACCGTCTTGTGCTGCTTCGTACATTTCTTTCGTAAAATGATCCAGTCCTGCCATCAATTCTTCCACGCCGGTCAGTTTCAGGGCTGACCCGAAAAAACAAGGAAATAATTTGCGTCTGGCAATTAAATTCCGGATATCATCATCCGTAATGAGTCCATTCAGAAGATATTGTTCCATGAGTTCTTCGTCACATAAGGCAATTCCTTCCCGTACCTGCTCATTTTTCAGAAAATCTCCCTGAAAGCAGAATATGTTTGAATCCAGTTTTTCACGAAGTTCCAACAAAAGCTTTTCCTTATCCGTCCCCGGCTGATCCATTTTATTGACAAAGAGAAAAACTGGAACATCATACTGCATAAGAAGCTTCCATAAAGTCCGGGTATGTCCCTGAACCCCATTGGCACCGCTGATTACCAGAATGGCATAATCAAGTACCTGTAATGTCCGTTCCATTTCCGCCGCAAAATCCACATGTCCCGGAGTATCTAACAGGGTAATTTCCGTATCACCTGTCACAAACTGCGCCTGCTTGGAGAAAATGGTAATTCCTCTTGCCCGTTCCGTTTCATATGTATCCAATACTGTATTTTTTAAATCCACCCGTCCAAGATTCCTGATTGCACCGCCAAGATACAGAAAAGCCTCTGAAAGTGTGGTTTTTCCCGCATCCACATGTGCCAGAATTCCGGCTGTAATTCGTTTCATGTTAATCATCCTCTATATCTTTCCTGAATATGACGTTTGTCATAATACTTTTCATAATACAGTTCTATTATAGCAGATAAGAATTTTAAAATCCATCTATGAAAAACACGCCCACAAACCCTTTGACACTTCCCCCTCTTCATAGTACAATCTAACCATACAAATGTTGGAGGTATTGCAAATGTCTGCATTTAATATAGGCTTTGTCGGACTTGGACTAATTGGAGGCTCCATCGTCAAGGCACTGAAAAGTAAACATCCTGACTACCACATTACTGCATTCAGCAGAAGTCAGGCTCCTCTTCTTCAGGCAAAGGAAGAAGGAATGATTGATGAGATTACGACTGCCATTGACGAACAGTTCGGCAGATTTGATTACATATTCTTATGTACTCCCGTGGAATACATTGCCATGTATCTTGAGAAAATCAAACCTTTCATAAAAGAAAGCTGTGTCATCACCGATGTGGGCAGTGTGAAGACCTACATCCACAAGGCGGTAGAACAGCTTGGCATGGAAGATAATTTTATCGGTGGCCACCCAATGGCAGGCTCCGAAAAAACCGGTTATGCCAATTCCAGTGCACTTCTTCTGGAAAATGCATTCTATGCCATCACTCCGACCAGAAAGACAAAACAAACCACCTTGGATGCCTACGTCCGGATGGTTCAGGACATGGGAGCAGTACCGGTAGTTTTAGACTACGAAAAGCACGATTACTCCGTAGCCGGAATCAGCCACGTACCGCACATTATTGCATCCAGTCTTGTCAATCTGGTACAGGATAATGACAGCGATGACCAGACCATGAAAATGATGGCTGCAGGCGGTTTTAAGGATATTACAAGAATTGCCTCATCTTCTCCTGAAATGTGGGAACAGATTTGTGAGACCAATTCACAGGCAATCAGCACCTTATTGCAAAAATACATTGATTCCTTGAGCGAAATCAAAAAGTCCATTGACTCCCATGACAAGGGTTATATCCATGACATGTTTGAAAAGTCCAAGGAATACCGTGATTCCATCATTGACCGCAAAAAAGGTGCGAAAGGTCCGATTCAGCCAATATATAGTTTCTATTGTGATTTGGTGGATGAAGAAGGTTCTCTTGCCACGGTTGCAGGTATTCTTGCCTCTAAGCATTTAAGTATCAAGAACATCGGAATTGTCCATTATCGTGAATTCACACGCGGTGCCCTGTTAATTGAGTTCTACAAGGAAGATGCCATGAATGCGGCAATTATCGAATTAAAGGAACACGGATATACCATTTATACCTAAAATAAAAGCAAGCCGAAATTCAACTGATTCCGGCTTGCTTTTTGTTATTCTTCAAATATCTTAAATCTTCCCATTCTTTCTCAGACGACGAATCACAATGGCTGCAACCACGGATGACATAACCGCCACACAGATATTACTTACTGCCATGACAATCCCCACGCTTTCACTCCCAAGTGAAGTAAAATTCTGAAGTGCCCAAAGTACTGGAATACGAAATACGAATACCCGGCAGAAATTAATCAAAAGTGTAAGCTTCGTATATCCAAACCCAAACATCAATGCCATGACTGCCGCATTAATTCCAAGCGGAACGCAGCTGCCAAAGGAGTCATACCGCAATACTTTTATAATAGTCTGCTGAAAATCAGCATTATATCCTTCCGTACTATTGGCAAACAGATAAGTGGCCGGTTCAATAAAAACATTTATCCCTATCCAGCCTATTATACCAATAATAATATTAATAATCAGAAGCTTTTTAAATGCATCCAGCGCCCGGTCGCCCCTGCCTCCACCGATGTTCTGGCTGATGATTGCCGCCCCTCCGTCCTGAAATCCATTCTGGCAGTTTGTCACCACACCATCTATGTTATTGGAAATTCCAAGTGCACCGACTGTCAGTTCCCCGTAATTTTTACTCATGGAATTTACTACGGTCTTTCCCATCGCAAAAGCAATCTTTTCCACGATGACCGGAAAGGACAGAAAAAGCATGGGATTTACCACCGGTTTCTTCCATGTAATAAACCGGAATGAAAATCCAAAGACATCTTCCTTTCTTGCCAGATTCCATACCGCAATACAAAATAAGACAATCTGTGAAACCAGACTTGCCACTGCTATCATGGTAATATCGCCGTGAAGTACATATACAAACAGTGCTGTCAGGCTCAGCTTTAAAATAACAATTCCCATGTTCAGGTACATGATACGTTTGGATTTGCCACGGGAACGCTCAATGGAAATATATACATTATTAAAAAATCCAAATACAGTTGACAGAAGTGAAATTACAAAATACCGTGAACCGATTTCAATAAATGCCTCCGGTGTTCCCGTAACTCTTAAAAGAACCGGAGCAAACGGAAGCATCAACACTACTGTAAGGCCAATTCCAAAACATATTGCAATGAGAGAACTGATTCTTCTTTTTACCAGTTCAAAATCACCTGCTCCGTATGCTTCACTGATTTTAATACTGCTTCCTGCTGCAAGTCCTGTCCCGACTGCACTTACCATCAGCTGAAGCTGTGACAGATAGGCAACAGTTGATACTGCCTGTGCACTGATATGGGATGCCATCATGGTATCCAGAATGGTAAAAAGATGATTTACTACCTGAAAAACAGCAAGTGGCAGACAAACCTTAAAAATCACCTTCCACATATTTGCATTCAGCGCAAATTCACGAAACTGTCTGTCCTTCTCCGAAAGCTGAATATTTTCCTTATTTTCAACCTGCATTCTGGTCAAAACCTCCATTATCCAATATTCCCCAATAAAAAACTCTATTCTCATATCACTATAAGAATAGAGCATTTTTTATGTATTAGATACGAATAAATTCAATCATTTTGTTCAATATACAGATTTTTTATTCTTTATTTTCCTGCAAGATACTCCTTCAGGAAATCACGAAGTGTCTGCATCTCTCCATCCGTACCAATGGTAATTCTAAGGTAATTATCAATTCTCGGTGCATCAAAATGCCGCACATAAATTCCTGCTTCTTTTAACGCCTCGAATATCTCCTTTGCCGGAACCGTTCTGTGTGTTGCAAAAATGAAATTCGCTTTGGAATCCGGGAAAGAAAATCCCAGTTCCTTTAACCACACCTTGGTCTTTTCCCTGGTATCGATAATCTTATGAATGGTGCTTTCAAAATATCCGTTATCCTTAACTGCCCAGACTCCAAGTGCAAGAGAATGCTGGTTCATGGTGTAGGAGTTAATAGAAAACTTCACATCATTCATTGCCTTAATCAGCTCAGGACTTCCAATGGCATATCCGATTCGCAT
>JAQXXN010000149.1 GCA_029226085.1 Thermoflexaceae bacterium | reverse complement strand
GCAGCCAAGATCGAGCACCAGACCGCTGTCGAAGCCTTCCTCCTTAAGCCTCTCCAATATAAAAGCCCCCCATTCTTCATAAGGGGTATTATCCATGAACAGGTCGTACACCTGTGCAAATCCTGTATAAGCCTCCATACCTGCCTCCATCTGCTGCCACCTTTTCGTTCCCGGGCAGCCTTCCACATTACCTTTTATCATAACAATTTTTTTCCACAAAAGCAAGCAGTAACCATTCAGAATTATTTTCGATGCAATCAAAAACCAGTTGGTTTTGAGAGTATTTCCCAAGACATCCACACAAAAATCTGTGATTGTCCTGTTAACTCTACAATGTTTCTTGTTTCCATTTACATTTCATATGTCATATCTTTAAAAATGAGCAGACTATCCCCTAAAACTTATCCTGATGCTTTTTGTTTGGCATTATTAAGCGTATAACTTACACAGATGTTCCGTTTTTCCCATCTGTATCCTGGCTTTTGCCATTCCCATGTATACCAAAAATGTTACGCTGATAAACATGGTCATTTTCTCCAATCCCCGAACGGTATGTTTTTCAAATTTATAGTCCCTGTCTATACGACCATTAATCCGCTCTACTCCCGTCCGCTTTTTATATAAACGTTTCCATTTATGACTTCCTCTTGCAACCGGGGTAAAAATTCTGATGTCTTCCTCACATTTAATTCGAAAAATCCGTTTGTCATCCTTCTGCGGTTTGAATCCGTATCGTAAACTGTCTGTGCTTTTATCATACCCTTTATAAATGAGTGCCGTCTGCGTTCCATCTTCTTCCACATACCACACTTCACCTTTATAATTGTATATCAGATTCGTATTACGATACTGATGGGTTTCCTCCCCGTCCTTCCAGCAATTACGGATATCTATAATTGGAGCAATGTCATGTTTCCTAAGCATTTCTATCAGTCCGGAACCATCGTATCCTTTGTCTCCCAAAAAGTATCCGCATTCTTCTAAATATTCCGGATGTTCCTTCTCCATGTCTTTCACCATGTTTTTGGCAATTGTCTGTTCCCCTGCTGATGCCTTTGTTACTTCAAATGCTACCGGAAGTTCATAGGTTGCATCCGCTATCAGATGCAGACGAAAGCCAAACCACTTTTTTGTTTTTACAATACTTTCTCCATTCTTACCACTACAGGTATATTGTTTCCTGCACCAGTCCGCATCATGTTCCCCACGTCTGCCACTTTTCTTATTTTCACTGATTTTTGTACCAAAACTGTCTATTGCTTTTCCATCTGTCATAAGGATTTCTCCAAAATGTTCCAAATGCTCATACATATACTGTACCATTTCTTCAAACATCTCGTCCAGTTCATCCTGACATTCCATCAGATTCTGTAAGAAATTCGTATATGCGCTTGCTGATGGCGCAACATATATTTTTATACTTCCATCTGGTTGTTTCACTGTCTTCGGCTCAAATCCACACAGTTTGCGGAGCTGTTTGTTCCTTTTTAGTTCTCTGAGAAGTGCCTGGACAGAAGGATGTTCAAAAAGAAAACTTGCAACAAAGGAATTCCACATAGCTTCACATGGCCAGTCATTTCTTCCTTTTCCACGAATCTTATACAGCGCCTGTATCAGTTTCTCATCATTTAATTCCGCAAGCACGCTCTGTAATCTTTCTAAATCTCCTAAAAATTCAAATTCACTCTCCTCAAACAGCGACATCTGTGTTATAATGTTCATGGGAAAACCTCTTTTCTTATGTTTTTGTGGTTAATTACATTATACTCCTTTTTGGAGTGAAAAGGTTGGTTTTCCCTTTATTTTTTGGCATTTTTCGCATTACCAGAAGATTAGTCGCAATTTTCAGTTTTGTTACAATACGACAACCCCAAAACTACATAAAATCGTTGTTTCTGCTGGCGATTTATTTTTATACCTATCGTAAATGCCGTTATTTACAAGGCTTCTGTACATCGAAAATAATTCATATACGATGTTCGGCAAAGCCATGTTTTACATACTTAACTACATTTTCAACTTTACCCTTGGATTCCGGATCAGCACCATGGCATAGAAATATATCAAACTTAACAGCATTAACGTAGTTCTGAAATCCTTCTGTATAAATGATATCTCCGTGATTTTCACTCACGGCAAGAATCTTATCCTGGTCGTAAACGATTTCTATCGGTCTGCCTCCATAATAGGCAAACGCTCTTATATGTGCCTGAATAAAGCTGTCTGTGGTAAATGGCTTTTCCTGCCAGATTGCAAACTTCTGTCTGGAATGCGTCATAACCATGGCAAAACAGTATATTTTCTTATG
>JAQXXN010000148.1 GCA_029226085.1 Thermoflexaceae bacterium | reverse complement strand
GTAAATGACGTATCTGCCAATTTACTTTCCATCAGTATGAAAAAATAGAAAAATGGTATTGACATTTCAAATCATGGTAGTATAATAACTACAAACCAGCGGTATGCTGGTAGAAAATTTCATATAACAAACCGTTGAAGTGGAGATAAAAATAAGATGTGCACTTACAGAGAGCCGGAATGCTGAGAACCGGCAGAAAGCAGTTTATTAAATGGACCACGGAGGGCATGGAACAAAGGAATTACGGTTCTGAGTATTTCATGACGTTAGGGCATACGTAAGTTGCCGGGAATATGTTAGTATTCTGATGAGAGTGTGGATTCCACAAATCAAGGTGGCACCGCGGTATTGAAAGAAAGTAAATGATACCGTCCTTGACAACAGGCTTCGTTTGTTGTCAGGGACGTTTTTTATTTGTCAGGAATATTTATTTCCACGGAGTAAAAAATACCTGCAGATATTGTAACGTGATGGTCTGTATTCTCTCGCAGAATGGGAAGGAGAAAAAGATGATAAAAGAAGCAATTGCAAAGGTAGTAAAGAAAGAGAATCTGGATGATGAAATGATGACGGCTGTAATGAATGAAATCATGAGCGGTGAGGCAACAGATGCCCAGAAAGCCTCTTTTCTTACGGCACTAAACATGAAGGGAGAAACCATCGAAGAAATTACGGCCGCTGCAAGGGTCATGAGACAGCACTGCGAAAGATTTTTAAATGACATGGATGTACTGGAAATTGTGGGTACTGGTGGGGATGGCTCCAACACCATAAATATCTCCACGCTGGCATCCATTGTGGCATCTTCAGCCGGAATTCCGGTTGCAAAGCACGGAAATCGTGCGGCATCCAGCAAATGTGGAACAGCGGATTGCCTGGAAGCTTTGGGAGTAAAGATTGATCTTTCTCCAGAAAAAAGTGCAGAACTTTTGAAAGAAATTAATATCTGTTTCCTGTTTGCACAAAAATATCATACGGCGATGCGTTTTGTGGGTGGTGTACGAAAAGAAATGGGAATCCGTTCCCTGTTTAACTGCCTTGGACCATTGGCAAATCCGGCGGGCGCAAGCATGCAGCTTCTTGGAGTGTATTCGGAAGAACTGGTGGAACCGCTGGCAAGGGTTCTTAAAAATCTGGGTGTAAAAAATGCAATGGTAGTATACGGACAGGACAGTATTGATGAAATATCCTTAAGTGCTCCGACAACTGTGTGTGAATTCATCGGAGATGATTTTAAGTCCTATGAGATAAAGCCGGAGGATTATGGATTTACACGTTGCAAAAAGGAAGACCTGCAGGGCGGAACCCCGGAAGAAAATGCGAAGATTGTAAGAGAAATTCTGTCCGGTGCAAAAGGACCTAAGACAGATGCTGTCATATTAAACAGTGGTGCGGCAATTCATGTTGCAACAGAGTGCTCCATTGAGGAAGGCATCCGGATTGCAAGGGAGGCAATCGAAAGTGGAAAGGCATTAAAGCAGCTGGAACGTTTTATTGAACTGAGTAACCGATAATGCTGTATTGAGGAAAGAGTCCTGTGATGTTACCATTGCAGGGCTCTTATTTTGAATTTTTAGTGTTGACAAATAGAAAAAACTGTAATATAGTATCTTTTACTAGATATATTTCTAAAGTATCTTGCTTATCATGAACGATTCGTTCAGATTTCACTTTTTAAAATATGGAGGAATGAATGAGTTTCTTTTTGTGTTGTAAAAAGAACCGGTGCCCTGCGGGAAAATGGTTTCTTTTCTGGACTCTTTTTATTGGACTGCTTCTAGTCAGAGCAGTTAAAGTATCCGCTTATGAGATTGCAGGCGGTTATGTAACGGATACGGAAGGAAAACGCTGTGGAACATTAAGGTGGTCCCTGGATTCAGACGGAACCTTTACCGTGACCGGAACGGGGCCCGGTGCCACATACCGGCCAATGGGAATGGAAGGATATGACAGAATGTGTCCATGGGACAATTACCGCAGTAAAATAAAGCATGTACAGTTTAACTGCATATTTACGGGAGAATCACTGTATCATTATGAACATGGTGCAAGTATCAATTCCTGGTTTATAAATTGTATCAATCTTGAGAGCTTTTCTGATATTCCCTATGGTGTGACCGATATGTCTGCAACATTCTTGGGATGTGAGAAACTGAAAAGCTGTGGAAAAATTCCAGATTCGGTGGCAGTAATGCATTATACGTTTGCCGGATGCAGTTCTCTTGTTTATCCACCCAATCTTCCACGGGGACTTAAAGACATGTGTTATCCCATGCGTGGAAATTCGGTTGTACATGTGCCGACATATGCGCTTGGACTTACTTTTAATGGATGTACTTCCCTTGTGACAACACCTTCTTTTGAAAATTGCAGAGATATTACTTCTTTGGTTGGAACCTTTGCAGAATGTACCGGTCTTGTAACGGTTCAGAATATTCCGGAAAATATCAGCTATTTCTTTAATACCTTTAATCATTGTGAAAAGATCAGGGGAGTGATTTCAATTCAGGCATCAAAGGTTACCATGGATGGAATACCTTTTGAACAGATATCGCAGGATAATGAGTATCTGTTATTTGTAAAGACCAATGACACAACACTGTTTGAAACAATCAAGGCGCAGGCAGGAAACGGATTCCGGGGCTATGAATGGGATGATTTTTTTACGGTGCATTTTGATACGAATGGTTTAGATCCGGTTTCTGAGCGGAAAATCAATATGGAGTATGGAACTGATTTTGCCAATCGTATTAATGAAACATACAGACAGCAGATAAATGCCGGTTATTATCAGAGGGTTCCGGATTCTCTCGGAGAATTTCCTATACCGGTTTGCAGTGGTCTTACTTTTGATGGATGGTATTATGACCGGGAATTTAAAGAAAAGGCCAGTGCACAGGATGTTGTAAATCCAGATGAAGAGGGACTGAGGCAAAAATATGTCACGCTTTATGCCAAATGGGTTGATACAACGAGTCCGGATATCAGTCATGATTATCTGGATTCGGACTGGAAAAATAAGCCAGTAACAATAACGTTTGATATTACAGATAATGAAAACGGAGGAATACAGTATGTGCGTTTGATGAAGGTGGAAGGAGAACAAAAAACCCTGTATGAAAATGTGGAGTTTCATGAAACAGACAGGACAAAGTACCGGTTTTCTTATGTCTTTGGGGAAACGTCTACCAAACTTTATGAAGGAGTCACGAAGTGGGAAATATCCTCTGCAGATTTCAGTGGGAATGTGACGGTAATTGATTTTACCGTGCGGTTGGATTATACACCGCCGGTGATTAATACAGATTCCCCATATGATGACGGAGGAGAACTGATATTTGATGACCGTGACAGCATACAGGTCTGGTGTGAGGATATGCTTAGTAAACCGGGAATATTAAAGATTAATCCATCTAATTTGCAGAATACATTTATCAATGAAGTTTCAACACCATACCGGACATCGGAAGCATTTTCAATAGACTACTCATATACGGATTTTCCTGAGGAATACGGATATGTACTATATGCAGCAGATAAAGCAGGAAATTATACAACCCGGGTTATTGTTGCGGACAGATGTATTAACAGGCATGTCAGTCTGATAATAACGAGTGAAAATTATTATTAGTTAATTTTTCTTTTACTTTCTGCAAAAAGAGGATAAGGAAATTTCCATGGAACTTTCCCTTGATTTGATTCTTGTTTCGGCTTTTTGCGAATGTCTGTTATTTCTGGAAGGAATTTGTTTTTTCCGACTGGATGCTGTGTGGTTAAATGTACTGGCAGCACTGGCAGGTGCCGTTTATTTTAATGTAACTGCCTGGGTGGATTTGTTAACAGGGTATGTATATCAATATTTTAATCTGTTTTTTGGAATTCTGTTTTCTTTGGGTACATTCATAATGTACCAGTCAAGGTTTTTCATAGTAATATTTTTTTTCTTTTTCCTCATATTTGTAAAACAATGTGAACGGGCAAATGCTTTTTCTCGTGGAGACAGCGAATTTTTGGGTGTTTCATATTTTTATTTTACAATGGGTACAGGCAGCCGGAATGGATTGGAAATCATGCTTATGGTTATGCTGCTTGGCTCTGTATTATTTGGTATTTTCAGAAAAATCTGCGGCAACAAGGAGGGAATGATACCATATACGCCGTTTCTGGTTTTTTCTGAATTTATAATAATGATATTGCTCCGTCTGCCGGATGTCCTATACCGTGTCATGGGCATATGACAGAGTACGGCACGGAGGGAAAGGAGGCTTATGGCGTTATTTAATACGCATGCAAAAGAAAATTATCTGGTGGCGGAAAACCCGCAGGAAAGATATGGCGTGGAAAATATTCATGCCGATGACCCACAGGAGATAAAAAAACTGATGCTTTCCATTGTGAAAACTATTATGGATTCCTCTAATCGTCTGATTTCAGAGGTGGAGGATAAGGATTTTGAAGAGAAAAGGAGGCTTACGAGAAAGGCGGCAATCAGTGCATTAAGACAGATGGGATTGAACGGAAATACGCAGTTGAAGGTTCGGATTATTGATGAACTTGAACGCTATCTCTGGGGATACTATGTTCTTGATGAATTAGTAAATGATCCGGATATATCAGATATACGTGTGCTGGCATGGAACTATGTCCGTTATAAGAAACATGGAAAAAGGTATACCGGAAGCCAGTGTTTCATTGATGAGAATGATTATGTTCAGTTTGTTCATCTGCTGGCGGTCAGAAATAAAAAGAGCCTGAGTGATGTCAATGCAATTACCTATTTTACAGACACTACCAACGAAAAATTTATTCTACGGTTTAATATCTGTACGCCATTGGTAAGCTCCGGAAGTATGCCGGTTCTTACAATCCGTAAGATTCCGAAAGAAAAATATACACTGGAGGGATTAATGGAAAAGGGAATGTTTGATGGAAGAATGGCGGCATATCTAGTGGAAAAGGCAAGGAATGCTACGGGAATTCTTTTTACCGGAAAAGGGGCATCAGGGAAAACAACGCTTCTGAATACACTTCTTGAGTATATTGATGAAGAAGAAAGCGGTGTGGTTATTCAGGAGAGTGACGAGTTGTTTATTTCAATGAAAACCGATGAAAAAGGAGAAAAGGTTCCATCTCGCGACATTGCTTTTTTACATACGGTTTCATATGGTGGAGAAGGACGAATTGAGTATTCCATGCCGGAATTAACCCGGAATGGTTTGAGGATGGATCTGGATTATTACATTATTGGAGAAATCAAAGGTAATGAGGCGGAAGGTTTTTCCATGGCATCATATACCGGGCATAAATGCTGGGCAACGGTTCATGGCATGAGTTCTTTTGAGGGAATTAATAAGCTGGCAGATTATGTTAAGCAGGCAACGGGATATGAATTTGATGATTGTCTGCGAAAACTAATCGGAATGGAAGTTGTAATTTTCATGAAAGAATTTAAAATCTGTGAAATTACGGAAATTTACGGGTATGATACGAAGGAAAAGAATCTTGTGAAAAAGGTAGTTTTTCAGAATGGAAGGTGGCTGTGTTAAGAAAATTTTACGTTGACAGGCTGGAAGAACAGATGCTTCCGTTTTTGAATCTGGTGGAAAACTTCAGTAAGTCTGAGGATGACATCGTTAATATTCTGGATCGAGCCAATGAGTATATGACGAATCCGCTTAAGGATATCATTAATGATTTTGTAATGGATGCGCGGTTATATGCGGATTTGGAACAATCTTTCCTAAAGGTAATCAAGCGACTGGAAAAAACAAAACTGGCAGATGTGTTTCGAAGTCTCTGGATTTGTTCGGAGCATGATGCTAATTATGCGGGAGTAATTCAAGATGCCAAAATTTCAGTAAAGGAATACCTGAAATTCAAATCCATCCGGAATGCAGTGAAAAACAGTGCACGGGTGGATGTTGCGGCATTGCTTATGGCAGGAATACTGATTGTAAGAATTCTTAATTCGTTTTTGTCAGAAACAGTTCTATCTATACTGATTTCCGGTTATATCGGAATTGGAATCATGGTATACTGCGGAGCCTGTCTTTTGTTTGCAGGATATTATCTGTTTTGGAGGTAGTATAATGAAGAAGCTGTGGGAAAAACTTCGAGTTTTTTTGAAAACACATGGAATTGAGAATCTGGCAGGAGTTTCTATTCCGCTGGGAGTATTTGTTCTAATTAGTGGACTCCTTGGAATATTTCTTGGCTGCTTTGCACATTTCATTGGGAAAGGCAGTATCTGGATGAAGCTTTTGTTTTTTTTCATAGGAACAATGATTCCTGCTGGAATGCTTATGATTTCTAATAAAACAGATAATGACAAAATGCTGGTTGATTTAAGAAATTTATTTGAAATGCTTAAAATCCAGATTCACGCTGGGGTATACATAATGGATGCACTGGAAAACTGTATACGGAACATACAATCAAAACGGCTAAAAAATGCATTAAACAGGCTGATTCATGAAATATATATGTCCAGAAATGTGACAGAAGCGCTGGATGATTTTAATGAAAATTTCAGTAATCCGCATATTGACACATTGGTTATTATTTTGAAGCAGGCCATGGAAACAGGTTATAGCGTAAGTAATCTGGATAGTGCATTTGAACAGATTCTGGATGTGGAAAAGGCAATTTATATCCGTATGGAGAATTCCATGGAAAGAAATGTTCAGATTTTACAGGTGATTTTCATGGCAGGAATAATTGCCATGACCGTCTATTGCTCCTTTGTTGAATTTAAGGAGATATTTGAAATATTTTAGAAAAGGAGAGGATGTTTTATGAATAAATTATTAAAAAGAAAAATGTTCAGTAAAGAAAAAGGTGGAAAGGAGGTTCTGGTGGAAGTGCTTCTTATTGTCATTGCATTATCCATGGTAATGCTTTTTAAAACCCAGATTATCGGAATGGCAACAAACGTATTTAATTATTGTGATGATTTTATTTCCAGTAATTTCAGCTCGCCGGGAGAAGAGGTACAGGGGCAGGAATCATGATGAAAAAAGGAGAGAAAAAAATAAATACAAAGCGATGCCGGTTCTTTTTGAAAAAAAGTCCGGGAATGGCAGGTGTCATGGATTTTGTACCGGTTCTTCTGGTGGTGGTGGCAGGAGCTTATCTGTTGATTTATTGTGGATTACAGATAAAATTTCTTGATACCGTCAATCGTCTTGAAAATCTGTCACAAAAATACGTCCTGATTATGGGCTCCACCAACGGATTGACGAATACTGACAGGGTACGGTTTCAGAATGAATTGGAACAGATGGGAATACAATCTTATGATGTGGATTTTGAAGGAACAACCTTTTGGGACAGCAGTATTGAGTATGGTGACGAAATTTATCTGAATCTTAAGGCACAGGTGCCATATATCGGTCTGAATGTTTCGGAAAATATGACAGGCATCACAAATAACAGGAAGAGGGAAGTGAGCATACGAAAGTGTGCGATTGCATTGTCGTAAGACGGCTGGATGATTCCGGCAGGATTCATTATTCTGTTTTATTGATGTTTTTTATTATGATTACTTTGTTATCTTTTATGCTCCTTGATAATAAAATCATAAATCATGAAAAGGACAATATAGATAATTCTCTGACAATGGCTGCTTTTTCCGGTGCTTTATGTGACGGATTAAAAACAGTGTCCGGTATGGAAATCGTAAAAAAGGATGTAAACGGTACCGTAACATATGATTTTGAAGCAATGTATTTGACCAAGGGAATACAGTTACAGACAGTAAAGGTAAAAGAAACCGTGGAAAAGATTTTTTTAGGAAATATTGCATGGAAAAATGCCGGTGAAGTCATGGCAGAAAATTACTCGATAAAAAATGTGATTCTGTATAATTTGGGAGAGGAGCTTGAGATTTATGAGTGGGAAAATGGGGAAGAATCAGTCTATAAAATAAAGGATTATGGATATGATAATTATATTCATTCTCCCAACGGGATATGTATAGACAGGACAAGCCTGTATGTATGCGCAGAAATTACGATTTTGGGGATTCTTAAGCATCAAAGGAAGGTACAGCTTGAAAAGTGCATTGCACTTAAATTTGCAAATGAATAAGGTTTGATGTAGAATATATTGAAAGAATAATTTTGCGAGGATATTATGGAAAAGATAGTTCTGATTGATGGTCACAGTATATTAAACCGGGCGTTTTATGGAATCCCGGATCTGACAAATTCCGAGGGCGTTCATACCAACGCCGTTTATGGATTTTTAAATATCATGCTAAAGATTCTGGATGAAGAAAAGCCGGATTACTTAACTGTGGCATTTGACGTGAAGGCACCGACTTTTCGTCATAAAATGTATGCGGAATATAAGGGGACGAGAAAACCCATGCCGAAAGAACTGCATGAACAGGTTCCGGTAATTAAGGAGGTTTTATCTTCCATGGGGATTCCCATTGTGGAAATGGCTGGTTATGAAGCTGACGATTTACTGGGAACCATCGGAAGGATTAGCGAGGAAGCAGGACTTTTGGTGTCAATTGTGTCCGGTGACCGTGATCTTTTGCAGCTGGCAACGGAGAAGGTACAGATACGGATTCCAAAAACAAAGAAGGGAACCACGGAAATTGAGAATTATTATGCCAAGGATGTAAAGACTGCCTATCAGGTCACACCAACGGAATTTATTGACTTAAAAGCACTTATGGGGGATACGGCAGATAATATTCCGGGTGCTCCGGGAATTGGGGAAAAGACTGCTGCGGCCATCATTGGAACCTATCATTCGGTGGAAAATGCACTGGAACATGTGGAGGAAATCACACCGAACAAAGCCAGAACTTCCCTTATGGAGAATCGTGAAATCGTGGAATTAAGCAAAGTACTTGCAACAATTAATGTACACGCACCGGTTTCCTTTGATTTTGAGGCGGCAAGGATTGGCAATTTATTTACGGATGCGGCATATGAACTGTTTAAAAAATATGAGTTTAAGTCACTTCTGAAAAAGTTTTCCACGGAAAAAAAGACGGATCTGAATGAAATTTTTAATAAATATCGTGTGATTGAGGACTTTAATGAAGTCTTGGACTATTTTGACAAGATGTCAAAGAAACTTATAAAGAAACATTTTTCCTTTGAATTTGTAATGGAAGAAAATCATGTGGCAGGGCTTCTGATAATGGCAGGAGAAGAGGAAATCGTATATATTCCGGCAGAGAATTTTGTGACGGAAGAAATGCTTTCTGCACGTGTAAAAGAATTGGCAAAATCCTCAAAAAAAGCTGTAACAATGGATTTAAAGGCAGCTTTGCCAAAACTTTCTGATATTGTGGTTTCGGATTATTTTGACATTAAGGTGGCGGCGTATCTTTTAAATCCGCTAAAGGACACCTATAACTATGATGATATTGCAAGAGATTATCTCCAGATGCTGATTCCTTCGCAAAGTGAACTGGTTAAGTCCGATGGGTATGACAGGGTTTCAAAAGAGCTTCAGCCATTGGTTCTTAATGTTTATTTTGCCTATCAGGCATACGAGGGATTGAAGCAGGCTTTGGAAAAAGAAGGAATGTTTTCTCTTTATAATGAAATAGAACTTCCCCTCATTGTTGTATTGTACGATATGGAACGATTCGGAATGAAAGTGGATAAAGATGCATTGAAGGTTTATGGAGAACATTTAAGTGTGCGGATTAAAGAGCTGGAAAAGCAGATTTTTGAATCGGCAGGTGTGGAATTTAACATTAATTCACCAAAGCAGCTGGGAGAAGTTTTATTTGATAAGCTGGGATTAAAGGGTGGGAAAAAAACCAAGACAGGATATTCCACATCAGCAGAAGTACTGGAAAAAATAAAGGATGAGCATCCGGTTATTCCTGCAATCTTAGAGTACCGCCAGCTTACCAAGTTAAAGTCCACTTATGCGGATGGACTGGCAGTGTGTATCGGCAGTGATAACAGGATTCACAGTAAGTTTAACCAGACGATAACCGCAACAGGAAGAATCAGTTCCACAGAGCCGAATCTACAAAATATTCCGGTAAGAATGGAACTTGGACGACAGATTCGGAAAGTATTTGTACCGGAAGAGGACTATGTGTTTGTGGATGCGGATTATTCTCAGATTGAATTAAGAATCCTTGCACACATGTCGGGAGATGAAAAGCTTATCGAGGCATACCAGGGTGAACAGGATATTCATAAAATTACGGCAAGCCAGGTATTTCATGTGCCCTTGTCTGAGGTGACACCGCAGCTTCGAAGAAATGCCAAAGCAGTTAATTTCGGAATTGTTTATGGCATCAGTTCCTTTGGCTTAAGCCAGGATCTGAGTATATCAAGAAAAGAAGCGGCGGAATATATTGAAAGATATTTTGAAACCTACCCGGGAATCAAGAAGTATCTGGACGGACTGGTGGAATCTGCAAAGGAAAAGGGTTATGCAGTAACCATGTATGGAAGAAAGAGACCGGTTCCGGAAATTTCATCCAGTAATTTCATGCAGCGTTCCTTTGGAGAACGGATTGCCATGAATTCACCGATTCAGGGTACGGCAGCGGATATTATCAAGCTTGCCATGATTCGGGTAAGTGACAGAATGAAACAGAAGAAATTAAAATCAAGGCTTGTTTTACAGGTACATGATGAGCTTCTGATTGAGTGTCATAAGACGGAAATTGACATGGTAAAGGAAATATTACAGGAAGAAATGATGAAAGCAGCCGTTCTTTCGGTTCCGCTTGAGGTGGACATGCATGTGGGAAATGACTGGTTTGAGGCAAAATAATGAAAGTAATTGGAATTACCGGCGGCGTGGGCTGTGGAAAGTCCACGGTGCTGGAACTAATTGAGAAGAACTTTAATGCATTTGTCATTAAGGCAGATGATGTTGGGAAAACGGTGCTGGATAAAGGAACAGCCGGATATAAAAACGTAATGGAACTGTTTGGAGAGGAAATTCTTCTTGACAGTGGGGAAATTGACCGGAACAGACTGGCGGATATTGATTTTCATGACAAAAAAAAGCTGATGGTGCTTAACAGTATTGTGCATCCGCTGGTAAAAAAGACGATTGTTGAAGAAATGGCACGAATCCGATGTACGGACCGGTATGATTTTTTTATTGTGGAAGCAGCACTTTTACTAGAGGATCATTATGAAGTATTTTGTGATGAAGTCTGGTATATATATGCAGATGAAAAGACAAGAAAGAGACGTCTTGTGGAATCAAGAGGCTATTCTGAAGAAAAAATCCAGGGAATCATGAAAAATCAGCTTCAGGAAGAAGAATTCAGAAAACGGTGTGACCGTATCGTGGATAACAGCCGGACGGAAGGAGAAACACTAAATCAGCTAAAAAAAATGCTAGTAGTGGACTAAGTTTTGTGTTATTCTTAAAGATATAGGTAAATTCAATGGATAACGGGGGTTATGGCATGACACAGATGAATACCCAGAATAATTTAGTTTTTGGATTGGATATCGGAACCAGAAATGTTGTCGGCATGGTAGGGTATCTTGAGCATAATCGGTTTAAGATTGTGGCAATGGCACTAAAAGAGCATGAAACAAGGGCGATGCTTGACGGACAGATTCATGATATTTATAAAGTTGGTGACACTATCAGTGCGGTAAAATTCCAGCTGGAAAAGCAGATTAATATGGAACTTACGGATGTCTGTATTGCAGCTGCCGGACGTGTGTTAAAGACAATCAATGTGCATGCGGATTTTGAATTTGAGCAGGAGACCAGAATTAATCAGGAACATATCTATTCTCTGGATTTACTGGGAGTCGAGAAGGCACATGAAATGATTAATGACAAAACCAGTGATGTGAAATTTTACTGTGTCGGAAGTACGGCAACCAAGTATTATCTGAACGGATACGGGATTAACAGTCTGGAAGGCCATAAGGCAGACAAGATTGGTGTAGATTTAATTGCCACCTTCCTTCCGGAAGAGGTAGTGGATGGATTATATGAGGCGGTCAATTATGCCGGACTTTCTGTTGCCAGTCTTACCTTAGAGCCAATTGCTGCCATTAATGTGGCAATTCCGGAACAGTACCGTCTGCTTAATATTGCGCTGATTGATGTGGGCGCAGGTACGTCCGATATCTGTATCACCAAATCGGGAAGCGTTGCGGCATACGGAATGATTCCGTCAGCTGGTGATGAGATTACGGAAGTTATTGCCCAGCGGTATCTGGTGGATTTTAACACGGCAGAAAAAATAAAACTGGGAGCTTCAAAGAAAAAAGGATTTGTTTCTTTTAAGGATATTATGGGACTTGCACAAAAGGCGGATGTCTTAGATGTCAGGGAAACCGTGGATGAGATAGTAAACCGGATTACGCAGGAAACGGCAAAAAGAATTCTGGAATTAAATGGTGGAAAGCCGGTAAGCGCCGTTTTTGTTGTGGGCGGCGGAGGAAAAATTCCGTTTTACACGGAGAAACTTTCCAAAGAGTTGGGAATACCAAAAGAACGAGTGGCTTTGCGTGGCGAGGAGGTTCTTTCACAGGTGGATTTTAATGTGGAAGGGTTTCAGAAGGATTCTTTGTTTGTTACTCCGGTTGGTATCTGCATGAATTATTATGCGCAGAAAAATAGTTTTATTTTTGTACAGGTAAACGGGCAGAGAATTAAGTTATATGACAATAATCGCCTGACAGTTGTGGATGCACTTATGCAGGCAGGTTTTCCAAATGAATTTCTATTTCCGAGAAGAGGAAAAGAGCTTCTGTTTACGGTTAACCAGAAGACGAGGCTTGCAAGAGGCAGTGTGGGTGAAGCTGCAGTTATTACGGTAAATGGCAGGGAAACTAACATGAATGCTTCCATCGAGCAGAATGATAAGATTGAGGTCAAGGAATCAACCGTCGGGAAACCGGCAGTCATAACAATCGGCCAGCTGGATGAGTTTAAGTCAGTTGTCAGTTTTGTGGTCAATGGAAAAAAGGTATCCTGTCCGAAATTTGCTTATGTGAACGGCACACTTCAGTCCGAATATTATGAGATACAGGATCAAGACGATATTCTGATGGAAAACTTTTATACGGTAAAACAGCTGTTTGAGTTCCTGGATATTGACATTACCAATCTGGATGTATATGTTAATAATGTACCGGCGGACCCGGATACGAAAGTATATGAGAATTTTACCGTTGATACAAAAGAATTTTCTTTCAAGGCCGGAGAAGAGGACGGGGATGAAGACGACTTAATATCTGTATCAGAGAGTAAATCAGATAAAGGGAGTCATCCGGAGGCAGATTTCAAGAAAAATCCGGCAGATCAGACAACCGAAAATCCGGAAAATGGCGGGGATACTGAACAAAAGAAAGAAAATCGTGATATTACGGTGCTTGTGAACGGAACTGCGGTAAAGCTTTCCGGAAAGCCGGATTATGTACTTGTGGATGTATTTTTATTCTATGATTATGATTTAAGTACTCCGAAGGGAAAAGCAATCGTAATTAAACGAAATAATGAGAATGTGGAATACATGTCTCCGATTTATGAGGGAGATGTGATAGAAATATACTGGGAGCAATGACATGAGAATGATGAGTATTGCCAGTGGAAGCAGTGGCAATTGTATTTACATAGGTTCAGATAATACACATATTTTAATTGATGACGGAATCAGCAGAAAAAGAGTCCTTGAAGGACTGAATGGAATCGGGCTGGATATTTCTGATATTTCAGCAGTATTTGTTACACATGAACATTCGGATCATATTGATGGACTGGGGGTTCTGCTTCGCAAGAATCCCATACCGGTCTATGCATCGGATGGGACGATTCGGGGAATGAAAAATTATGGGAAAATGAAAGATGTGGATGAAGCGCTATTCCATCCCATTGAAGCAGATTCAGACATACAGATTCAGGATTTGACCATTCATTCCTTTCATGTATATCATGATGCCAATCAGCCATTTGCATATACGGTAAAAAGTGATGAGAAAAGAATGGGCGTGATTACAGACCTGGGGCATTATGATGATTATGTGGTAGAAAATCTTCAGGGAATGAATTCTCTTCTTATTGAATCAAATCATGACATTCGGATGCTGGAAACAGGCAGATACCCATATTATCTGAAACGCCGTATTCTGGGAGATAACGGGCATTTGTCCAATGAGGCATCAGGAAGGCTTCTGAACAGTCTTTTAAATGATAAAATGGAGCATGTTCTTTTAGGACATTTAAGTCATGAGAATAATTATGCCCAGCTTGCTTATGAGACGGTAAGACTGGAAGTAAATCTTGGTGAAAATGAATATAAAGCAGATGATTTTGACATAAAGGTTGCAAATAGAGAAAAACCATCTGAATTAATAGAAATATAATAACAAAAAGAGTTTTACGGAGGATTTATTATGAAAAAGACGATAATTACGGTTGTTGGCAAGGATACGGTAGGTATTATTGCAAAAGTCTGCACCTATCTTGCAGAAAACAGAGTAAACATTCTGGATATTTCCCAGACCATTGTCCAGGATTATTTTAACATGATGATGATAGTAGATATGAATCAGGCAGCAAAGTCCTTTGATACCATATCTTCAGAGCTTGTTAAGGTTGGAGAAGAGATTGGCGTTATTATCAAATGCCAGCATGAAGATATTTTTGACATGATGCACAGAATCTAATGCGGAGGACTGACATGATTAATTTATTTGAAGTAGTTGAAACCAATAAAATGATTGAGCAGGAAAATCTGGATGTCCGTACCATTACAATGGGAATTAATCTGCTGGATTGTGCGGATTCTGATTTAAATGTGGTAAAGAAAAAAATATATGATAAAATTACAACCCTTGCAAGGAATCTGGTAAGTACCGGTGAGGAAATATCGAGAGAATTCGGTATTCCGATTGTAAATAAGCGTATTTCCATTACACCGATTTCACTGGTAGGTGGTGCATGCTGTAAATGCAGTGATGATTATGTGGAAATTGCAAAAACACTGGATCAAGCAGCGAAAACAGTGGGTGTGAATTTCCTTGGCGGTTATTCGGCTATTGTATCGAAGGGCATGACAAAAAGTGATGAACTTCTCATTCGTTCCATTCCAAAGGCACTTGCCCAGACAGAGAGAATCTGCAGTTCGATTAATGTTGGTTCTACCAAAACCGGTATCAACATGGATGCGGTGAAGCTTTTGGGTGAAATTGTGAAAGAAACAGCAGAGTGCACGAAGGAAAATGATTCCCTTGGATGTGCAAAGCTGGTCGTTCTGTGTAATGCACCGGATGATAATCCGTTCATGGCAGGCGCATTTCATGGCGTTTCGGAGGATGATGCCATTATCAATGTAGGTGTCAGTGGACCAGGTGTGGTAAAATATGCTTTGGAACAGGTGCGTGGACAGAATTTTGAAGTATTATGTGAAACCATTAAGAAGACAGCATTTAAGATTACCCGTGTAGGCCAGCTGGTTGCACAGGAAGCATCAAAGCGTCTGAATGTACCATTTGGTATCATAGACCTTTCTCTTGCACCGACTCCGGCAGTGGGAGACAGTGTGGCAGAGATTCTGGAAGAAATCGGACTGGAACGTGCAGGAGCACCGGGAACGACAGCAGCACTTGCCATGTTAAATGATCAGGTAAAAAAAGGTGGTGTCATGGCATCTTCCTATGTAGGCGGACTGAGCGGTGCATTCATTCCGGTCAGTGAGGACCAGGGAATGATTGATGCAGTGAACGCAGGAGCACTTACCATTGAAAAACTGGAAGCAATGACCTGTGTATGCTCCGTAGGTCTTGATATGATTGCAATACCGGGAGATACACCTGCAACAACCATCTCCGGGATTATTGCGGATGAAGCAGCCATTGGAATGGTAAATCAGAAAACAACTGCCGTAAGAATCATTCCGGTTATCGGAAAGGGAGTTGGAGAAACCGTGGAATTCGGAGGCTTGCTGGGATATGCTCCAATCATGCCGGTGAATTCCTTCGACTGCAGTGCATTCGTAAACCGGGGCGGAAGAATTCCGGCACCGATTCACAGCTTTAAGAATTAGTATGCTGATAAGAGGATATATAAATGGCATTTCAATTTAATCAAAAATTACCGGTTCCAAAGGAAATTAAGGCACAATTTCCGGTTCCGGAGGAACTAATCCGAATTAAAGAAAAAAGAGATAAAGAAATTACGGATGTATTTACGGGAAAATCAGATAAATTTTTAGCAATTATCGGTCCATGTTCTGCGGATAATGAAGCGGCGGTTCTGGATTATACATTAAGACTTGCAAAAGTTCAGGAAAAGATTAAGGATAAGGTTATTATTATTCCAAGAGTCTATACCAACAAGCCAAGAACCACAGGAGAAGGCTACAAGGGAATGCTTCATCAGCCGGACCCAAATGCGGGATCGGATCTTTTGCATGGTTTAATTGCCATAAGAAAAATGCATATTGATATTGCAATGCAGACTGGACTTACCACGGCAGATGAAATGCTTTATCCGGAGAATCACTGGTATCTTTCGGATGTGCTGTCTTATGTTGCAGTTGGTGCCCGTTCTGTTGAGGATCAGCAGCACAGGCTCACGGCAAGCGGCATCGGAATTCCGGCAGGAATGAAGAATCCTACAAGTGGCGATTTTTCGGTAATGTTCAATTCAGTGAAGGCGGCGCAGTCTTCCCATAATTTTATTTACCGGGGCTGGGATGTGGATACCACGGGAAATGAACTGGCACATATTATTTTAAGAGGTGCCGTGAATAAGCACGGACAAAATATACCGAATTATCATTATGAAGACTTGGAACTGGTCTGCAAAATGTATGCTGAGAGAGATTTAAAGAATCCTGCGGCGATTATTGATGCAAATCACAGCAATTCCGGTAAGAAATTTGAGCAGCAGGTTCGTATTGTAAATGAAATCATGCACAACAGGAGATATGCACCGGAAATCAGGAAGCTTGTCAAAGGTGTCATGATAGAAAGTTACATTGAAGAGGGAAATCAGAAGATTGGGGAGGGTTTTTATGGAAAATCCATAACAGATCCTTGTCTGGGCTGGGATGCTTCGGAAAAACTGCTGTATGAGATAGCTGAGCAGGCTTAAATTCAGAAAAAGACGGACAATACAGGTAAGGTGCGGAATGGTAATTGTAAAAATAGGCGATGGTCTTGGAAATCAGATGTATAATTATGCCTGCGGATATGCCGCAGCAAAAAAGAATAATGATACCTTGCGGCTGGATATCTCAGAATGTGATAATTCACCAATCCGTGATTATCAGCTGGAAGAAGTGTTTCAGATTGACTGTCATGATACGGTTTCCTTTTCAAACAGAACTTTTTTTCACAAGGTATGGAAACGCCTTTGGAGAGATTTGTTCCATCATGTAATTTATGAGAATAAAAATTATATTTTTCTTTATGATGAGAGGGTGTATCGTAAAAAAAGATTTCGTAATATTTATCTGTATGGTTACTGGCAGAATTTTCAGTTCTTTGATTTTTGCAGGGATGATATCATAAGGCAGTTTCAGTGCAAATATGAGCAAAGCGAACAGGTTCAAAAACTGATTCTTAAGTTTCAAAATGAGAATACCTGTGCCATTCATATCCGGGGCGGTGATATTATCGGACCCGCATCTGAATATTTTAAGAAAGCCATAGATTTAATGAATCGGATAAATCCAACAGTAAACTATGTTGTGTTTACCAATGATGCAAAAAAAGCATCTGAATGCATGAAGGAATGGGATCAGGACATGAAGGTGGAATTCATATCCAATCTTGGCGTGTTTTCAGATGTGGATGAATTTTTCATGATGAGTGCATGTCAGAATCAGATTATTTCCAATAGTACATTCAGCTGGTGGGCAGCTTATCTGAATACTTATGAGAAGAAGAGAATTATTGCGCCGGTGATTCCCAATGCATCCAGTAATATTTATCCGGATGGATGGACGGTTATTGAGTAGAGTACAGGGCGTATCAGAGAGTAAGAGGTAGTGATTTGAGAAATAAGAAGAAAAAAGCATATATTCTTAATCAGAAAATTGACCATGAATTCAATGCTGCCGGAAAGGCTATGCGTGATGTGTTTTGGGTATTTACAAGAAATGGTGTAAAAATTATGCCGGGTGTTCCTAAAGATGCATCAAAGTGGCTTAAGGTCTTTGATATACCGGTGCTTGTATTTTATATGATTTTTGTGCTGGGAAAAGGGGATTACTGTATTTTTTCCTATCCGGAGAATCATTTAAAGATTCGTCTGCTTAAGAAACTGGCACCAATTCGCGGAGTGAAGGTGGTCTGTTTTATTAATGACATGAATTCCATCCGTGAAGGAAATTTTGATTCACCTGAGGTAAAAGAACGGATTAAAATAGACATGGAGCTTGTGGGCAGTGCATCCATTATTATGGCTCCCAATAAAAATTCAAAGGCATTTCTGCAAAGCCAGGGAATTACGTCAGATATTATTACGGTTGGAACATGGGACTATATTATGGAAGACGGAGCAGCTGAAAATAATGAATTATCCATGGAGAATGCAACCCATAAGGAAGGAGAAAAATGGATTCTTGCATTTGCGGGCAATCTGAATAAAGCTCCGTTTATTGAAAATCTCAACGAGGTTTCAGGAGATACTATCCTGTTCAGACTTTGGGGAAGCTGCGACAAGAAAATTGAGAATCAGTCCTGCAGCGAATACATGGGAAGTGTATCGCCGGAGGAACTTCCATATCACGTGGCAGGGTGCCACATAGGACTTGTGTGGGACGGAATCAGTGTACATGCCTGTGAAGGTGGACTGGGTGAGTATCTTCAGTTTAATAATTCTCATAAGTGTGGGCTTTATCTGGCATCCGGACTTCCGGTGTTTGTATGGAAAAAGGCAGGACTTTCGGATTTTGTTAAAGAAAACGGATGTGGATTTGCAATTGAAAGCCTGGATGAGATTGCAGGCATTCTTGCAGGTCTTTCAGGAGAGGATTATGAAAAGCTTCTGGAAAATGTAAAGCGTGTATCGGGAAATGTGCGTAAGGGATATTATCTTGAGAGGGCGCTTATGGAAATGTATAAAGACTAAATAGTGTTAGAATGGATGTTGGGCGAATGCCAGAGAGATAAAAGAACAATAGTTCTTATTAATCGGAACTGTTGTTTGTTGAAAAAACATGAAGTTTATTATAATATGACAATATCATTATGTGAAAGAGAGGAATTGTCATATGAGTAAAGTGAAAAAGGTGATATTGTTTTTATGTATGAGTGTATTTTGTATTAGTTTGTGTGCAGAATCTGCAAATGGAGTTTCGGTATCAACATTATTACATGCAAATGAATCGTCTGTATATACGGATTATTTACCCAACAGCACAAATGAAGTAGATTTTTATTTTACGGTTGGAGAAACATCAGAATATTATGTACAGTTTATTACATATCGGTTTAGTCAAAAAGGGCAGGGAACACCTGGTGAAGAACAGAATTATTTGTTTCGCCCGGGTATATCTGTTGATGGAACATTTTCCCCAACGACAGGAAATTATCTTAAAACAGGAATTTTTGCAAATGGTGTGAACGATTTAAAATCCAATTGCGTTGCAGGGGCATTATTATCTAATACTGAAACAGATGAGAATTTAAGAATTAGAGAGAGGGAAAGAATTGATAACTGCGTTGAATAGATCAGATAAATATCAAATGTTTTGTATTTGGTTAAGGCAGTTTTTAAAAAGAAAACTGTGGATTTCTATTTTGGCGGCATTATTGGTATCTCAGGCCGGCTATATGATTTATTTTATCAGAATGCGTCAGGATGAATATATTCCAACTGAGGTCTTTTGCAGGCTGCTAGAAACCTGCAGTTTTTCTTTTGCAGTGTATTTATTCCTTTCCTATCTGTTTTTTCTTTCTGACACAAAATATTCAGGAACCAAAGAGGTGGTATCTTCCCTGCCGAAAGGAAGAGAAAAGACAATTTTTGGAAAATTATCTGTATTGTCCATATTGAATTTTTCACATATGCTCTGTTTATTCCTGTTTGGGATTATTGCGTCAATTTATCAAAATTGTCTGTGTATGGAATATGTTTTCGTAATGTTTTATGCATTATTATTGTATTTTTTTCTGAACAATGTTTTTGCCATTCTTCTTGGAATGGGGCTTTCTTATCTGAAATCACAATATGTTTCTTTTTTATGTATTGTTGTAACAATATATTTTTTTGTAACAAATTTTTCGAATGATTTTTTAAAGGCATTTCAATACAAAAAAACACCAAGCTATTTTTGGGGAGAATTATTGCAGATATTTCCGAGGAGTCTGTTTCTAAGTATTTCGCGGGAAATATATGTTGTATCATTAGAGAGCATTAATTGGCAGAAGACATTTTTTTGGATTCTGCTGGCTTTTTTGATTGCGGTTCTTGTGATTTACGGGAAGAAGAAAATATTTTTGCAGGGCAGTCTGATTGTGCTTCTGATATTTGATATGTATTTGTATGTACAGCCGGCATCTTACTTCTATGCAGCAGAAAGCTTTGATGCGGCAGATTACTGGCAGAGTCCCATAAATTATTATTTTTATGATGATGATAATGAAGCAAACATTTATTGGGAATTGGCTCAAGGAGTGTCAGAGGATTTTAAAGTCGAACAATATGTTCTGGAACTGGAATGTGACAGAGTATTATCTGTCCGGGCGGAAATTATTCCGGATAGAAAATTAAAGGAGTATCCCTTTACACTAGCTCATGAATATGCGATTACCGGGTTGACGGATGCCTATGGAAATGATTTAGAATATGAAAGAATGGGAGACTATTTTATTATTAAGGAACCCTTTGAAGGAAGCTTTCATATTCAATATGAAGGTGCGGCGGACTGGTTTCCGGCGAACAGGAATGTCATGGCGCTGTCTCCATTTTTTCCATGGTATCCGCAGGCGGGAATTCATGAAGTGTTTGATATGGATACATGGTCATATAAGTGCCAGGTTTTATCGGAAACAAGCAATTTTGATGTGAAAGTAACAACGCCCGGAACAGTATATTCGAATCTTTTGGAATCGGGGAAAAATGTATTTCATGGCGAAAGCAGAGGATGTCTCCTTATGAAGGGTGTTGGTATGGACATAACTTATGTGGAAGATAATAAAATTGTTTATCCGCGATTATTGTACAGAACGGAGGAAGAGGCACAAAAGAAGTATTGTGAACTGATGCGACAGAATGGAGAGCAGCAGAATCTAAAGCTTACGGGGGACTGGTATGTAATCCCTGTTTTTGGAAATGGGACATATGGCAGGGATTTCTTTATTATGGAGGATTGTTTTGGAGGATATGCAGATACTCTCGGGTTTGTGTTAAAATATCCGCAGCGTTTTTGGGAAGAATAATTTAGCAGGTTATGATATTAAGAGGAAACTGGCATGAAAAAGATGATATATCTTATTAAGAAAACAGGGCTTTTGGCATATTTTCCGATTATTAATGTATATATTCTGATTCCGTTATTTGAATCCGGATTAATGAAATTGGGATACCGTTTTAAGGATGCAATATTGATTGCAGCAGATCTATTTATTCCAATCAGTTCTGTTATCTGGATAGTAATTCTTTTGAAAAAATATATCGATGATAAGGGAAATGAAGTTTTTTATTTATCGCAGCGTATAAAATGGAAAGAAATATTCTCTTTAAGTTCAGTGTATATTTGTATGATTACGCCGATTTATCTGGCTTATTATGTGATTTTAAATGATTTGTCAGGTGTGTTTATTTATGTAAAATGCCTGATATTGATTTATTTTTTTGGAGCAGGAGCATATTTCTTTTCTTATTGTTTTTCCAATACATTTGTGGCATTTGCTTTGTTGCTGCTATATACAGGTTATTCAGTGAGTGGAAGGCTTAAGCATTTCTATCTGGCAGAGTGGCTGGATTTTAAATGGTTAAAATATAATCATATTTCTTACTTCTATTATCTGGACATGGATTTTTTGATACAGGTTCTGCCTTATATCATGCTGACAATAATTTTTTATGTTTTGGGAACGGTTTTAAATGAGCATTTTAACAAATATCATGTGTAAATTTTGATGTAGATGAAAAGGAGAATCGGATGCTTGAAATTAATGGATTACAGAAAAAATTCAGAAAAAAAGTGATACTGGATAATATTGATTTATCAATCGAGAAAGGCGTATATGCTTTACTGGGACCTAATGGTGCAGGAAAAACAACATTATTGCGCTGTATTGCCGGATTATATGATTATCGTGGAACGATTCTTCTGGATGGAAATAAAATAACGGATAGTATCAATATCGGATATCTGCCACAGTGCTTTTCTACATTTCCGGAGATGACAATATATGAAGTTCTAAAGTACTTCTGCGTGTTAAAAAAAATTAAAAAAGAAGAAACTGATAATGAAATTAAGAAGTGTCTCCAACTGGTTCATTTAAGTGATAAAGTAAATGAAAAAATCTCCAGATTATCCGGCGGTATGCTTCGAAGGACAGGAATTGCACAGGCACTCATTGGAAAACCACAGCTTCTTCTTCTGGATGAACCAACCTCGGAATTAGATATAGAGGAAAGAATGAATTTTAAAAAAATTATTAATGCGGTTAAGGGAGACTGTACGATTATCATTTCAACCCATCTTGTAGAGGATGTTGAATCGATATGCGATAAGTTTATTGTGTTAAAGGACGGTACCATCATAGAAACATTACCGCCTTTAGAACTGGCAATGATTGCGCAGGATAAGTTATTTGAGATAAAAAGTGATTTGCTACCTGCAGGTGATTTGGATTATTGGGTGGAAAGAGAATATTATAAAGATGGAGTATCCTATAGTCGTGTGCTGGCAAAATCCATGAAATTTGGAAATAAAATCGATGATATTTGTATTGAGGACGGATATATGGCATTAATAAAGAATATATAAATGGAATTGGAATATGTAGAGAGTTAAAATAATTAATACAGACGGCATATGGCATATTTAAGGATATGTCTATATGCCGTCTGTACATTAGAACTTTATGATTTTATGCTGATAATCGTTTGGTATTCTGACCGCAGAATTCTGGTTTGCCACCATATTATACACGTCTGATGCAAAAATATCCTGTACAAGAAATTCACGGTAATCCGCCGGTTTGGTGATAAGCGGGCAGGAAAGGTTTTTCTTTCTGGTGGAAAGGAATGCTGCACCGGTATCATTTAATCCAAGAACACGGATGTATGGACAAGGATTCTATTGAAAATTACTGTAGTCACTTTCGGTAATTTTTAGAAGGATATTTGTCTTTTCACGGCTGATTCTTGCATATGTTAAATCTTTTGATTTCACGGCTTCGATTAATTCTGTAACGGTATTGCAATGCTCTGTTTCCTGAATCAGTTTACGTAATAAATAATCCGGCAGATCTGCAATGGCAGAACCGGATTTTTCTTTTTTTATCTCCAAAATCTTCATTTTCAGAAGGAGTGTAAAGTCATCCAGCCGGACAAAACGATGCTTCTTCTGATAGCGGTCAAGAATTTCATGAACATTTTCCGGAAGGGCAGAAGAAGGAATCAAATGGCCTTCGTGAATGCAATTCCGGATGGAGGAAGCACTGCTTAGGGAATCTGATAAGTCCGTATCATTATAATCATTTCCAAGGCGTTTAACTGTATGCGGAATAATGGAAGAACCGGTTTTTTTAAGCTCCATCAGGTATTCAATCCCGAGAATGTTGTTAGGCTTTTTTAAAATCTGGTCATACCGGGTGCCGGTAAGGGCATTGACAGCCTTGTTACGAGCAAGCGGATAAGAAAGACCTGTGGCAGTCAGTTCTTTTATCGCTGTATCCAATATGGTTTCATTATCCGAAAGAAAATGTACCAGCTCCTGTAAAGGTGCAATGTCACCGGATTCACTACCGAAGGAAAGGTGGTCTGCCCCCAGGGTATTGAGAATGGCAATGCTTCCCATGGCAAAATACGGTGCACTGGAACATGCACTGACAACGGGAAGCTCAATGACAAGGTCGGCACCGTTAGAGAGTGCCATTTCGGCACGGGTGTATTTGTCCACGATGGCAGGCTCACCGCGCTGTAAAAAATCACCACTCATGATGACGATAACACAATCGGCTCCGGTCAGCTTTCTGGAACATTCGATATGATATGCATGTCCGGAATGAAATGGATTATATTCAGCTATAATACCTAAAGAAATTAATTGTTTCATTCAAAATACCTCATAAATTTATATATTTATTATATCTGCAACGAAAATATAGTCAAGAAAGTTATTTCGTGCTATATTTTATCCATAAAAAACGGGAAGTATTAATTTCACGTACAATGATGAGAAAGGATGTATTTCATGAATATTTTTGATATCGTTGGTCCAGTGATGGTAGGACCTTCCAGTTCCCATACAGCAGGAGCAGTGCGTATTGGTTATATTTCAAGAAAACTTCTTGGTGAGGAAATCAGTGATGCACAGATTATTCTGCACGGTTCGTTTGCACTTACCGGAAAAGGCCATGGAACAGATAAAGCGCTGGTTGCCGGACTCCTTGGAATGAAGGCGGATGACATAAGGATTCCGGACAGTTTTGACATTGCCACAGAACAGGGAATGACATTTTCTTTTGAAACGGCAGATCTGGGTGAAGTTCATCCGAACACGGTTCTACTAAGGCTTACCGGAAGGAAAAAGAGAAAACTTGAGGTTACGGCATCTTCACTGGGGGGAGGAAGAATTCAGGTAAATAGTCTGGATGGACTGACAGTAAATTTTTGTGGGGATTATCCAACACTTATTGTTCATAATCAGGATCAGCCCGGCCATGTGGCAGAGGTAACCTCCATGTTGTCTCATAAATCAATTAATATTGCCACAATGCAGCTGTTTCGAAGCCAGAGAGGTGCAGATGCGGTCATGGTGATAGAATGTGACCAGGAAATACCGGAGGAATCCCTTGCATGGCTTATGCATCTTGAGGGAATTAATAAAGTAACATACTTGAGTCTTAAGGAGGCATAGGAACAGGATGGGATTTAGTTCATTAGCGGAAATCGAAAAATATGTGAAAACAAAAAAATGTGCATACTGGGAAGCAGTTTTACAGGATGACATGAACGAAAGACAGGTATCCTGTGAAAGTTCCTTAAAAACCATGCAGGAAATGTACCAGGCAATGAAAACGGCTGACAAGGCGTATGAAGGCAGAAGAAAATCTGCCAGTGGTTTGTCGGGAACAGACGGAATGAAAATTGAAAAGGCTAATAAGAACGGGAAGATTATTTCCGGGGAATTTATCGGACATGTCATGGAAAAAGCCGTGAAAATGGGGGAATCCAACGCCTGCATGAAGAGAATCGTGGCAGCACCAACTGCAGGTTCCTGTGGTGTGATACCGGCTGTTCTTTTAAGTTATGAAAAGGATTTTAAAATAAGTGAAGAAAAAATGATAGAAGCATTGTACGTTGCGGCTGGAATTGGTACGGTGATTGCGGAAAGAGCATCTATTTCCGGCGCAGAAGGAGGATGCCAGGCGGAAATCGGTTCTGCAAGTGCAATGGCGGCAGGCGCCCTGTGTTATCTTAGGGACGGAACACCGGCACAGATTCACAATGCTTTGGCCATTGCCCTTAAAAATCTGCTTGGTCTGGTGTGTGATCCGGTGGCAGGCCTGGTTGAGGTTCCGTGTGTTAAAAGAAATGTGATTGGGGCGGTAAATGCCGTTACTGCCTGTGATCTTTCCATGGCTGGGGTAAAAAGTGCCATTCCGGCAGATGAAGTAATTGATGCAATGCGGAATATCGGGAAAATGCTTCCGTGTGCATTAAAGGAAACGGCAGAAGGGGGACTTGCATCCACGCCGACCGGTCAGAAAATCGCAAAAAAATTAAGTACCAGACCATAATTGTATGATAAAAAATGCAAATTAATTGAACAGACTACTTGAAAAAATTTTCCAAAACACATAATATATTCTTATAAGATTAGACAGGCATTTTTGCCGTAAGATTAAAGGAGAATGTAAGATGAATTTTTTAGTTGAAACATCAGCACGTCACGTGCACGTAACAGAAGCAGACCTTGAGACATTATTCGGAAAGGGATATCAGTTAACGAAGAAGAAGGACCTTTCCCAGCCGGGTCAGTTTGCCTGTGAGGAGAGAGTAACAGTAGTAGGACCGAAGAAGGAATTAGCAGGTGTATCCATTCTTGGACCATGCCGTAAAGCTACCCAGATTGAACTTTCACTGACAGATGCACGTTCCATTGGAATTACAGCTCCTGTTCGTGAATCCGGTGACATTGCTGGAAGCGGTGCCTGCAAATTAGTTGGACCATGTGGTGAAGTAGAAGTGAAGGAAGGCGTTATTGCAGCAAAGCGTCATATTCATGCAACACCAGCAGATGCAGAAAAGCTTGGCGTTAATAATGGTGATATCGTATCCGTTAAGATTGATACGGACGGAAGAAGTCTTGTATTTGGTGATGTAGTTGTTCGTGTAAGCGACAGCTATGCTCTTGCAATGCATATTGATACAGACGAATCCAATGCAGCAGGATGCGGCAGAGAAGTATACGGCGAAATCGTAAAATAAGTTACAAAACAGGAGATTATTTTTATGAATATTTTAGTTTTAAACTGTGGAAGCTCATCTTTAAAGTATCAGTTGATTAACATGGATGACGAGAGCGTCATTGCAAAGGGACTGGTAGAAAGAATCGGTATTGACGGTTCCATTCTTACTCATAAGCCGGCAGGCAAAGACAAGTATGTGGTGGAAACCCCGATGAAGGATCACAATATTGCAGTGAAGCTTGTTCTGGATGCATTAATTGATGCAGAGCATGGTGTGATTAAGAGTACGGATGAAATTGCAGCCGTAGGTCACAGAGTACTTCATGCAGGAGAGAAGTATAAGGAATCTGTTATCGTAACAGAAGATGTTAAGAATGTTGTCAGAGAATGTTTTGACTTAGGACCGTTACATAACCCTGCAAATTTAATCGGTATTGAGGCTGTTGAAGCAGCTATGCCGGGAAAGCCAAATGTAGCTGTATGGGATACGGCATTTGGCGGAACAATGGAGCCAAAGGCTTACCTTTATGCCATTCCACGTGAATACTATGAGAAGTATCACGTAAGAAGATATGGTTTCCATGGAACAAGCCACAGCTTTGTATCCAAGGAAACAATCAAGTATCTGAATCTTGACAAGGATAATGCCAAGGTTATTGTCTGCCATCTTGGAAACGGTGCATCCATTTCAGCGTCCATCGGCGGCAAGTGTGTAGATACTTCCATGGGTCTTACCCCTCTCGAGGGCTTAATCATGGGTACAAGAAGTGGTGATCTGGATCCTGCCATCTTAGAGTATCTTTGCAATCATGAGAATCTTACCATCAGCGAAATGCTGAATATTTTAAATAAGAAGTCCGGTGTTCTTGGTATGTCCGGCGGTATTTCAAGTGATTTCAGAGACTTAAATGCAGCAATGAATGAAGGAAATGAAGTTGCCAAGCAGACTTTGGAAGCATATGCTTACAGAGTAGCAAAATACATTGGGTCTTATGTGGCAGCAATGAATGGTGTAGATGCCATTACATTTACTGCAGGCGTAGGTGAAAATGCAACATGGCTTCGTCCGATGGTGGCACAGTATCTTGGTTATCTTGGAATTAAGCTTGATGAAGCTAAGAGTAATGCTGCTGTTGGTGAATATGGTGTAATTTCAACAGATGATTCCAAGGTTAAGGTTTGTGTGATTCCGACTAATGAGGAACTTGCCATTGCAAGAGAAACACTTGCACTTGTAAAGTAATTTTTTGAAATCATGAATAATTAACGGACGAATATGTAAAAAGCAATAATTATTGGAGAAGTTCTGATAATTATTGCTTTTTATGATAAAGCACGATGTAAGTTGAGAAACAAAGGAGCTAAAATGAAAGCAGTTGAATGGATAAAAGAAAATAGCATTACATTATCGCTAGCGGTGTTTTCTATAATATATGTTACGATATGTTCATTATTTTTTGATGTTGGTCTGACACCGGATTCCACGAATTATCTGCGTGAAGCAAATGCTTTACTTTGCGGATATGGTTTAAATAATCATGCAGGGGCAGGGTATGATGGGTTTTATGGTATCTGGCCAATTGGATATTCGGCATTGATTGCGCTGGTTTCTTTTGTAACACGGTTAGAAGTATTTTATGCGGCGAAACTGATTACCATTGGGATATATATCATTACCACAATGATGTTTATCCGACGGTTTGGTAAAAATGCATGGGTATATTTACTGTTTTTTTGTAATTCCGGGTATATCTACTGTATGCGTTATGTTTCCAGTGAAAACTTGTATTTGTTTGCAATGTTGTGGTTTTCTTTTTGCTGTTATGATGTCTGGACGGGAGAAGAAAAGGAAAATAAATCCTGCATTCTGCTTGGATTATCCTCGCTGTTTGCCATACTATCCCGCTGGGTAGGTGCATTTACCCTTGCTATTACAGGGCTTATGGCTTTTTTATATTTTTTTGGAATTACTGTCGAAAAAAGTAGAAAAAAGTCATTTAAACTCCTTGGAATTACAGCTGTGAATGCAGGCGTTCTATTGACATATCTGGCATATATCAAGCAGATGACCGGCTATACTACAGGCATGTATCGGATTCCGTCCGAAGAATCACGGTTAGAACTGCTATATATGCTTATTAAAGCAGAAAACATGGAAATATATGATGCTGTGATGGGATTGTTTTCAGTGAATAACGTGATTTCTGTGGGAATCTGGATTGGAGTATTTGTTTTCTTCACACGACAAATTGTTAAGGATCGTTTCAAGGATAAATTTGCTCCGGCATTCATATTATCCAGTGTAGTATACTGGTGCGGATATGTTTATACCAGATTTCAGACAGACATGGAAATTTTTAATTACCGGGTTCTTCTTCCGGCAACATTGCCACTGCTTGTTGCGATAACATACTATCTGATGCAGAATGATAGGGTGTCAGGCTTTGTGGAGAGCATTTATGATAGCCGTATGAAAAGAGCCATTGTAGTACTGGTACTTTTTATTCTGTCATTTGAGTTACATAATCGTTGTAAAATTTTAGGGATACCATATGATGCATACGGAGCAATAAAGAATCATGTGGAGCAGGAATACAGAGATGTTCCGTCTGGTTCACTGGTAATAACGGAGGACTGGGACATTAACTTTTTACGGATGGATTTGAAACGGTGCAGTGTGAATGACTGCGATTCGGATTCTTTGGATGATATTATTGCGGATATGAATAATGAAGAGTATTCCCATGTTTATCTTCAAAAGGCATATCTGGAATACCTTCTGTATGAACAGGAAGATGATGAGTCATATAGTGAATTACGGAAATACTTAAATTCGGATGGCTATTTAATTCGGTTACGATAAAATTAATCTGATTTTGAACGAAAGGTAAAACCATGAAAAAAAACGCTGAAATTGAACTATACCGCTTTTTAATGATTTTAGGAGTGGCAATCCTGCATTTTAGCGAGGATTATAATGCAAAAGTATTTTATGGGGGTTATCTGGGAGTAGACTTTTTCTTTATACTTTCCGGTTATTTCCTAATGATACATTTTTACAGACATTACAATTCAGAAGAAAGTCCGGTGACCGGGGCAGTTTCCTATTTGGCAGGCAGGATAAAAAAATTATATCCTCCGTATCTGTTGGCTATTATTCTAATGACGGTTGTGTGCTGGATTTTTGCCGGATTTGGCTTAAAAAAACTCTTTTTATTAATCTATGAAAACAGATGGCAGTTTTTGATGTTACATTCTGTAGGAATGCCGACATTATGTATTATTCGTAGTGTCTGGTTTTTGTCTCCTCTTATTATACTTTCTTATTTAATATATTTTTGCTTGTGTTGTAATAAAAAACTGTTTGTTGGACTGGCACCGGTTCTGTCTATTCTGGTTGTAACATTTATTGCACAGAAATATGGATTTTTCGGAATGCATTTTGAGTATATTGGCATTGTTGGGGGCGGTTTTGTTCGTGGTTTTCCGGAAATGGCATTGGGAGTATTTCTTGCCTATTTTGTGGAAGAATACTGTAAGGAAAAAAGTGTAAAGTTGAAAAAGGGACTTGGAATGTTGATGCGCAGTATCTGCTATGTGGTTATCTGCTGGACAATGTACACAAGTGAATGGAATTTTAATGATTTTAACGTTCTTCCGGCATTTGCAGTTTTGATTGTTACTGCATTTTTAAATCCGTTTCAATATCAGAAGACGTTTCAGAGATGTTTGGAGAAAGGCATGATTTATCTGGGCAGTATCAGCTATTGGATTTTTCTGGTACATATTGTTGTGGGCTTTGTTCTTTCTCATTCTGTTCCGGGAAAGAACTATGGTGTCATGGTAATGGTCTATATTCTATGTACAGTGGGACTTTCAGCAGTTTTACAGCTTTTACAGAAAAATGCAGGAAAGCTGTTTTGTCAGATGAAAAAGAAGAATGATAAAAATGTTGAAGAATGATAAAAAATCTTATTGACAAAACAACATCTTGTGCTTATAATTGTAAAAGTGCGCAAATAATAGACAATTTGTGTATTAATGGCATAGGAGAGATAATATGCTGTTGGATTTATCAGAACTTTTATCTGGCAATTGTAAAACCAGGACCTTTAAGGCAAAAGTGGAAATGGAACGGTTTGTTTCTGCTTCTGGCGAATATGATATCATTGATAAGTCAGAGACTGAAATAACGGTTTCCGCAACCGGCAACAGAAAATTTCTTGTAACTGGCGAGGACAGAGTTGTTCTTTTGATACCATGCGCAAGATGCCTTGAGGCAGTTAAAACTCCGGTGGATTATGTTATCGAAAGAGAGCTGGATTTTAACAATGAGGATGAGCAATCCGATGAAAGATTAGAAGAAATGAGTTATATTGACGGATATCACCTTGATGTAGACAAGCTTGTCTATTCCGAGATTCTTATTAATATTCCGCTAAGGGTTTTATGCAGTAAGGACTGTAAGGGACTTTGCATTAAGTGCGGTGCGAATCTGAACAAAGGTGAGTGCGGCTGTGACAGAGAACAGCTGGATCCAAGAATGTCTGTTATCCAGGATATTTTTAAGAATTTTAAGGAGGTGTGACCATGTCAATTTGTCCAAAGAATAAATCATCAAAGGCTAGAAGAGATAAGAGAAGAGCAAACTGGAAGATGAATGTTCCTAATCTTGTAAAGTGTAATAACTGTGGAGCTTTAATGATGTCTCATCAGGTATGTAAGGCTTGCGGATGCTACAACAAGAA
>JAQXXN010000147.1 GCA_029226085.1 Thermoflexaceae bacterium | reverse complement strand
CCGACACTTCAGCCCCACAACCCCCAATTTAGCTACACAAAGTATACCTTTCTTATTTATCCCCTCCAAATATCTTACTCAATTTCTTCCTGCACCTGCATCCAATTCCCTGCTTTAACACACGGAAAATTCCCCACATGCCGGATTCCACATCCCATTTAAAACTTCCGGAACGGTACAGGTAATCCCCCGGACAGGATGCCCCGTCCTTTAACTCTATTTCAAACTTATTTCCGATGCTGATTGCTCCCTGCAAAGGAATCACTCTGGAAAGGAAGTCTTTCGGCTGTTCCCTCCACATGTGGTCATGCACCGCAAATCCCACGTTACGTGGCTTATCTGCCGGCATTACCGTACGGAAGATTACACGGTCGCCTGCATATGCCTTAAAGACCGGTGTCGCCGGGTCTCCATGCACACGGCTGGAAAATACCTTAAATACTCTTTGATCCTTTTTCAACCGGTTAGCAAACCGCTCCGAACGATAGTTATATCCCTTTTCTCCCGTATCTTCTGCATCCACTTCTTCGCCTTCTTCTCCGTTTGCAGTTTTAATCAGGTTGTCATCCTTATCAAGGAGGCGGATACCGTTTTGAATAAAGAGTACATATTCCCTAAAGCTTTCCGTACCCGGTGCCGTGACCACCGCCTGCTCGGCAAAATCATCCTCGCACCTTGTAAAATTCCGGTACCATTTTGCTCCACTAGGTTCAATGATGATTGCACCAAATAAACCGTGATACCGATGGTTTCTTAAATCACCAAAAGACTGTAACGTACAGATGCCATACTCTTTATCCGCATGCCAGAGATATTTTTTGCTTTCTCCGATTCCAACCGTCTGCTCCCGGTTATTATATCCTACGTTAATTCCCGAATCGCATACCGGGTCATACTGTAAAAACTGCGGATTTAACGATACCCTGGTTGACGGCTTATGCTCCATGTCCAGAGGAACTACCGGATAGTCAAAATACGGAACCGGCTTTTGCGGGTCAAAGAGGTTATAAAGAGTTACTTCTATCCAGTCCCCCACATTAGCGCGAAGAATCAAAGGCTTTGGCTGACATCGTCCCGTGATGACCTGATGGGCATCCTCAAGGGGAACAAATACCAGTCCGTCCGGGTCATGGTCCTTATATTTATTATAATTAATATTGGTCTGAACTGCCGCAATCTCATATCTTCGTACCACGTCATCCTTTCCCGGACACGGTGGCAATGGAAGAATCATGTTCTTCTTTTTGCATAGCGGTCGTAAATGTTTTTTCCTCTTATCATGAACACGAATTATTCCCCATAACCCAAGCCATGCATCATCAATACCTCCCGAATAATACAGATAATCACCTGCCTGATAATTTTGTGTGACATGCAGGTTAAATGCTTCCGAAATTCCAATGGTCTGTGATGCCTCAAGAGGCGAATGAATATCTGCCGGTTCCTTCTGCCATGACATTCCGGCTATATTAAACGCATGCTGTTCTTCATGGGCTCCATCCAAGAGTCGAATTACCAGTTCATCTCCCGGATAAGTTTCAAGAATTGGTGTTGCAGGGTCTTTATGCACCAGTGAGCTAAAAACATATGCCGGGTCATTTTTTCCTTTTAGTCTTTCCCTCATGGGTTCTGCCCGGTAATTAATACCCATGACACCCGGATCATCATGGGAACCCGGAACTGCCGGTGGATTTAGCGGCTTGCCGTCCTTATCAAAAAGCAGGGCAAAATCATGCAGAAACAGTGCAAATTCACGGAAGGATGTTCCGTTTCTTCTTCGAATCACCGCTTTCGTGCCGGAACATACCGGCTTTCCGGTACGCACATCATGGAATGTAGCTCCTGCCTCTTCGATAATTAATGCACCGAATAAACCATGCTGCTGATGGGAATTGGCAAATAAATGGTCGTGGAAAAATACCGTCCTTAATTCTTCTTCTGCAAAAAACCTTTCAATCAGCGTCTCATACCGCCTTGCTCCGGCAATATTATTCCAGCCGTTGGCAGCTCCGTCCGCCACAATGGTATCAAATTTCACCAGGTGGACATGATGCCCCACAATATCCGTTAGTGTCCGAAGCTGGAACGGACTTCCCTCAATATACTCCGGAAGAAGGTTTGTTGTATGCAGTTCAATGCAGTCTCCTGCATTGGCACGGATGACGAACGGCTCTACCTTAAGCTTTCCTTCCTCCACCTTACGGATATAGGCATCCAGTCCGCCATGTCGTTCCAATTCCTCTTTTAGTACGAAAAATCTTCCCTGCGGGTCATGCCAGCCATACCGGTTATAGATTACCTTTGCCTGCACCATGGCAATTTCAAAGACCTTCACATCCCTGTTACAGCTACCATCATCCTTGTGACAGCCGCAGTCATTCCTGTGACACGGACAGGTCTCGGTGTACAAGGCTCCCGGTGCAAACCCCGGTACAAAATTCGCTTCCTCAAGCGGTGTCGGTTCAATCTTATTACTGCCATCCGGATTTAAGATTCCAAGCGGCGGCTGCAGAGGCGGTTTACCAAATTCTCCGTTAATAAAATTCGGATATCCCGGATGCCATTCATCCTTACGCGGCGGTTTTTTTCTGTCCCTTAGAGGCTTTAGTGGAGGTATATTGGTTCCGTCCGGAAGCTTTCCGTCCCCCTCTTCCAGACGGTCATGAATTCTCCATAAAGTCCACATACCCTCATGAAAATGTGGATATAAGTGACAATGAAAAATAACATCACCGATAACACCGTTCAAACTTCCGGCTCCATAGAGAATATCCAGTGTATAACACTCCTGCGGACTGATGGAAATGGAATCAATAATGGTGGAAGAAGGATTATCCCCCTCCAGCCTCCACTGATGATTGTGAAGATGAAACACATGCGTTTCCTTGATTCCTCCATGAATCAGCCGGATTTTAGAAGGGTCTCCCACATAGGCCCTTGGAATCGGTGGTGCCGGATCCCCGTAGACCCAGGAACTCATGGAGATATCCTCGCCCGAATCCGCCGGGTCATGGGTAAGAGGCATACGATTTCTCATTGGCTCCGCACGATAACTGATTGCCGTGGTTGAGGACGGAAGCCCCGTATGATGATCCATCGGCTGCATTCCATCCTTATCCTTTATTTCCAGTTCATCATGAAAGAACACGGCATATTCCCGAAATGCCGGATGTCCCGGTACATATACATCCGCAAAGAGACCGCTTTCCATTTCTTCTCCTGTTTCCGGATTATACCATTTTGCTCCCGGTGCCTCCACGATAATGGCACCAAACAAACCGTGTACGTTGGTTGCCTCCTCACTGCTTCGTGGGTCTGCCATGTCATGAAAAAGATAAACCCCTTCTTTGCAGGCATACCATGTATAGATGATTTCCCTGTCCGTGGTAGAGTCTGCATTATATCCTACACTGGCCCCGTCCGAGGTATTAACATCATACTCCAGTCCCTGTACATGAATGGACAAACGCCTGTTTAACGAATGTTTAAAATGGATAATAACCTTATCTCCAAGATTTACCCGGATGACAAGTGGTTTTACCTCTTCATAGGGCTGTGGTATTTCCTTATGAAAATTCTCCCATGCTTTTTCCTTAATTCTTTCTGCATCTTCTTCCAATACATAAAGCAGTCCATCCGGGTCATGATCCCCGTATTTGTTATATACGATTGGTATCTGTATGGCTTCTATCCGAAATGTCCGTACTTTACTACCTGTTTCATACTTGCATAATTCCATTGTATTTTCCCCCTGATATTATTCCTTTTCTTCCAAAAGCCTCAGATAATGATTTGCCTCACGAAGCACATGATCCGCAAGCAGCGGTAAAATCAGACCTGCAATTTCACATCCAACGATTCCCTTTGTTCCGGCTGCCTTAAAATCCCTGTATTTTTCTGTTTCTTCAATGGTTCGCGAAAGCATTCCGTCATTTGCCATGCAGTCCTTATTTCTTGCTTCCTCCAACAGTCTGCAGTAATCCTTGGCAAATCCGTCTGCCGCATCAATCAGCTCATCCTCACAAGGGTCTAATAGTCCCCGGATAAACATGGCGTGTTCCATCATGATCCGGTTCCAGAAATTCGTAAGCTCCATAAGACTCTGTCCCGTAATCATGCCCCTTCTTTCTAACTCCTGTATGGTGGCGTGGTAGAGCTTTGCCTCCCTCTGAATATGCTCCACAAGAAGCGGATAATTGAACGTAAAAAGCTGACAATCAGCCATGTCCTTTAAGATTTGTTCCTTAAATTCAATAAGCCCGCCTGTCAGCCTTAACGCCCTCTGATTCAACTGATGCACTCTCTGCATGTTCTCTCTTGATTCCATGCAGTTTTCTTTTGGACATAAGCTTCTTTCCTTGTCCGTAAGCTTTGTGTTAATGTCAATGCCTGTAAGAAATTCCGTCTTACATTCTGCCTCCCTTGTAAACTCCGTGAAAATTTCCCCGGATTCCAGTACATTTCTTCCTACACGGTGATTGGAAAACTCAATGACATCCGTGAGGAATTCCTCAAACTGTTTAAAAAACCAGTCTGCCTTCTGGATATAATCACTGTTTTTGGACGGAAAACCTGCCATCAAAAACAAGGAATGTTCCTTCATGATTCTTCCAAAAAACAAATGTGTCTCCAACGATAACGATACATAATTTGATTTCATGATGCATACCCTTTTATTTTATGATTCACTATCATTGTATGCAAAATATAGAAATCCGTTTCCCTTTTACGGTCTCATTTTCTTTTTATCATTCTTACAAGCTGTATGACAGCCGTAGGTATCAGTGCAAATCCCACAATCATTCCTGCCTGCATTCCGGTAAGCTCTGCCACACAGAACATTCCCTGTAAAAACGGTACAAAAAGGACAAGTCCCAGAAGAACCACTCCCAGAAGAAATGCTCCTACACTCCATTTGTTGCTAAGAAGCCCGATTTTTCCGATAGACCGGTCACTGCGGCAGTTAAATCCATGAAACAGTCTTGCAAGAGTCAGCGTGGCAAATGCCATTGTACTTGCCGTTTTTGCATCCACTTTAAGTCCCATGTAAAAGGCGCTCATGGTGCTTACTGCAATCAGACCGCCATATTCCAGAAGCCTCAGACAAAAATTCTTTGTAAGGATTCCTTCTTTTGGATTTCTCGGTTTATCCTTTAAAAGTTCTTTATCCGTTGGTTCCATTCCGATGGCAAGTGCCGGAAGGGAATCTGTTAAAAGATTAATGAATAACAAATGTACCGGTTCAAACGGCGCCGGAAGTGCCATAACGGAACAGTACAGTACGGAAAGAATTGCTGCCATATTACCGGATAACAGAAACTGGATTGCATTCTTAATATTACGGTAAACATTTCTCCCGTTTAAGACAGCTTTCATGATAGTTGCAAAATTATCATCCGCAAGAATCATCGCCGCCGCATCCTTGGATACTTCCGTTCCCGTTATTCCCATGGCGACACCGATATCAGCTTTTTTAAGGGCAGGAGCATCATTTACGCCGTCACCGGTCATGGCTGCAATATGGCCCTTTCTCTGCCATGCCTCCACTATCCGGATTTTATTCTCTGGTGAAACTCTTGCATAAACCGACACCTTTTCAAGAACCGCATCCAATTCTTCATTAGTCATGGAATCCAGTTCCTGTCCTGTCAGTGCCATGTCGCCTTCTTTAAACATACCAATCTTTCCTGCAATGGCAGTCGCCGTCACCTTATGGTCCCCGGTAATCATCACCGGTTTAATTCCTGCATGAATGGCATCTAAAACCGCCTGTCTGGATTCTTCCCTCGGTGGGTCAATCATGGAAACAAGACCGATAAAAGTGTAATCCTGTTCATTTTCAATGCACAGACAATCCTCTTCACAAACCTCCTTATATGCAAATGCAAGAACACGCAGGCCGTTTTCTGAAAAGCTCTGGTTCTGCCGTAAGATATCTTCCCGATCCTGTTCGCTCATTATGCGTACACCGTCTGCTCCTGCAATCTTTATGCACCGGTTTAAAAGAACATCCACGGCGCCCTTGGTGAAAACAGTCGGCACTCCGTGAACCCGGTATTTGCTGCTCATAAGCTTTCTGTCCGAATCAAACGGAATCTCCTCCATCCTTGGCATCATGCTTCGGATATTTTCTTCCGAAATACCTGCCGCGCTAAGTCCTGCATCCCTTGCCATGGAAAGAAGACAGTATTCTGTCGGATCTCCGATTCCTTTTTGGTCCTTTTCATCAATGGAAGAATCGTTATTTAAAATTGCCGCATACAAAAGGTACCGGTGAAGGCTGTCAGACAAAGTCAGTTCGGACGGTTTCCGGCATTTTCCGTCCAGATAAATATCTTCCACCGTCATCTTATTCTGGGTCAGTGTGCCTGTCTTATCCGAACAGATTACCGACACACAGCCAAGACTTTCCACCGCCTTTAACTCCTTCATGATGGCATTGTCGGCTGCCATTTTCTGCGTTCCCATTGCCTGAACGATAGTCACAATGGAACTGAGTGCCTCCGGAATCGCCGCAACCGCCAGTGCCACGGCAAACATTAAGGAATCCAGTACCGGTTCATTCTGCCAGATGCGAAGAACAAATACAACCGCACTGATGACCATGATAAGCATTGCAAGCTTCTTTCCGAAATCATCCAGACTTACCTGAAGCGGGGTCTTTTTCTCCTTGGTTGCATTCATGAGTCCGGCAATCTTACCCATTTCTGTTTCCATTCCCGTTGCCGTAACCAGTACCTCTGCCCTTCCGTATGTCACAAGGCTTCCTGAATATACCATGTTCACACGGTCTGCCAGCGAAACTTCATCGGGAATGATACCATCCGTCTTGTCAACGTTAGCCGATTCTCCCGTAAGAGAACTTTCATTTACCTGAAGGGAATAGTTTTTAAGAATCCTTCCGTCTGCCACAATCATGTCCCCGGCTTCCAAAAGCAGGATATCCCCCAAAACCACATCCTTTGATGCAATTTCTTTCCGCACTCCGTCACGTAACACCTTGGCATGTGGTGTTGATAGCGCTTTTAGGGAATCCAGTGATTTTTCCGCTTTTACATACTGCACTGTCCCCAGAATTGCATTCAGTATAATCACCGCAATAATGACAATCGTACTTTCTGTATTTCCTGAAAACATGGAAATGACTGCTGCCACGATAAGAATAATAACCAGAAGGTCACAAAACTGCTCCAGAAAAATACGGAAAGCACTTTTTCTCTTCGTTTCGCTTAATACATTATCACCTTTTTCCCCTCGAATTCTTTCTGCCTGTTCATCGGTCAGACCGAAAGCCTCTGCTCCTATGTACTCTAAAAGTTCTTCTGTCTGCATCTGATAAATCTCTTTCATGATACATCCTCCCTTTCTTCTTCCACCACAGAAATGTCAATAAAAAAAGACTTTCTGCATACATGTTTCATGTATACAAAAAGTCTTGTTTAACGATTCCGCTCCATGGATTCCGGGCCAAACTTCGGCCGTACTGACGAAAGCCATGACATGCCACGAAAACTGGCATGCAACTACTCCCTTTTTGCCGGTAGATATATTATATATATCACTAACCATAGGAATTTGTAAAGTCCAAATTATAAATATATTATTAAATTTACTTAATCGAAATACCCGCCCACAGGAGCCGTACTGTACTGCTTCTTTAGCTCCATGATAACGGAACCGTCCGCCTGTACGGTTTCAGAAAGAATCTTATACGCCATACCGCTATGTTCAAGCTGTTCCTTATACTTTGCCACCTCTTCTTTTACAAGATTTTCTGCCTCTTCCTGTGCAATTTCCTCTTTCAGCATAAAATGTAATGTCTGTACGATACACGCTGCCTTTACTCTCTTCATCTCATTTTACCTTCCTTTTCATAATATGACAATCCGATAACTGTAAACTGCCCTCCTCCAATAAAAAAAGAACCGGTGCCCTGAATATAATAAGCGGGAGCGATTCTTTAAAATACGTCTGCTTTATTGAATTACAAGCAATTTTACTATTTCATTATAACATTTTTTTGAATTGTGCATAAGAAAATTCTTTGAAAAAATCCATGAAATGTCTTATAATCGTTTTACTGACATTATCCGTCAGAAGACGACACGAGGTATAATATAATGAACAAAAAAGAAATCGCAGAAATCAAAAAGCAGCTTACTCCGGACCGCTGTGCCATCACCCGTATCTGTGGATGCTACGTGGATCACGAAAAGCAGATTAAAACCGAATTAAAGGAAGCATTTCTTGCTCTCCCACAGGAAGAAATGTTCAAATATTTTAACATTTTCAAAAGCACCCTTTCCGGCACACTGGGAAAGAACCTTATTAACATGGAATTCCCGCTTCATGCCGAAGAAGAAGGCGGCACACAGGAATTTCTCTTAAAGCTTCGTAACAGCCAGTTAAAGGATGATGCCCTCATCAGTGAATTTTACCAGAAAATCATAGACTCCTACAATTATGGAGAAAATTATTATATTGTCCTGATTCATTCCGTCTATGACGTTCCGGGAAAAGCACATGACGGCATGGAAATGGAAGATGCTTCCGATACCGTTTATGACCATATCCTGTGCAGCATCTGTCCGGTAAATCTTGCCAAAGGTGCTCTCTGCTACAACGAGGAGCATAACAGTATTGAAGAACGCATCCGTGACTGGGTAGTGGATGCTCCGGCACACGGTTTTTTGTTTCCGGCTTTTAATGACCGTGCAACCGATATTCACGGACTCCTGTATTATTCCAAAAATCCGGAGACCCTTCAGTTAGAATTCATTGACCAGATGCTTGGATGCAGCCAGCCTCTTACCTCTAAAGGCCAAAAAGAAGCATTTCAGACCATTATTGAAGAAACGCTGGGAGAAAACTGTGACTTTGAGACCGTAAAGACCATCCATGAAAATCTTCAGGAAATCGTAGAAGAACATAAGGAAGAACCGGCACCGGTTACCTTCGAGAAAAATGACGTAAAACGCCTTCTGGAAGTCAGCGGATTAAGTGATGAACAGCTGGAAGGTTTTGACTCCCACTTTGAAGATTCCGTGGATGAAAAGGCCGTATTTTCCGCAACAAATGTGGTCAATACACGCAGTTTTGAAATCAAAACCCCGGATGTGGTTGTAAAGGTAAATCCTTCAATGACCCATCTCGTGGAAACCAGGGTCATTGACGGACGAACCTTTCTTGTAATTGAAATCAATGATAACGTGGAAGTAAACGGAATCAATGTCCGTGCCGCAAATCCTTCCGGTATGCAGGATGCCTGATATTTTTTACGGCTTTTCCACATTTTTAAAAGCAATCATCGGTCCGAAATAAGTAACCATTGCAGCCACCAGTGCTGCAATGACCGAGACCGTATTACTTTGTGTCACGGAGAACAAAAGGATATAGGTTCCATAGGTACATGCACCCATAAACAGCGCACATCCCGTAGTAATTCCAAAGGTACGTTTTACTTCCTGACGGTATCCGATTGTCTTATATATTTCCCGCAGGTTAAGGATTCCTACAATAATCGGAAATGTCATGTATCCGATTACCAGCGCATAAGCCTTTAAATCCGTAAATAAAATCAGGATTGTCACTAAAATCACATGAATTACCAGTGAAACCGCCGAATGAATGACAGGCCGGTTCATTTTGTCCAATGCCTGCAAAATAGAACTGGTTACTGTGGAAACTGCATAAAACACCACTGCAAGGGAACCGATGCGAAGCATGTTGCCGCCCGTCACATAATCAAGCCGCGGATAAATCATTCTGACAATGGGTTCCCCAATGACCGCAAGTCCTACCGCTGACGGAATTGCAATCATCATGTTAAACTTAATGACGGAATGAATTTTTTCTTTTACCTCTTTTTCTTTTTCCCCTGTATAAGACTTTACGATACTTGGAAGTGCTGAGGACGCAAGAGCTGTCGCCACACCCATTGGAATGCTTATCATCAGCACATAAATGGAATTATAAACTCCTGAGCTTCCCGAAATAACTTCGGAAGAAAATCCTCTGTATGCCATGATATTTCCAAATAAAATATCATCAAAAACCGCACTGATCTGATAAAACGTCTGACTGAGAATAATCGGTATCGTGGTAAAAAGAATCATCCTGTATATTTCCGAAATTGACTTCAGCTTTTCATTCCGGGAAGAATTTACCTGCTGTGCAAAACTTTTTCTTTGAAGCAGATACCAGATAACGACACAGATTAATGCCGCCAGGGCACCAAAACATGTTCCAAAGGTTGCACCCATGGCACCATACCCTGCAATATTGGCTGAACCCACATGTGCATTTACCAAAATCATTGCCGCAACAATACTTACCACTGCGTTTACAATCTGCTCAAACACCTGTGAAACAGCCGTTGGAACCATATTTCCGTGTCCCTGGAAAAATCCCCGGACAACACCTAACACTGCCACGATAAAAACAGTTGGTGCAAGCACCCTTAAAGGCATTTCAATTCCGGCATAACCGGAGTAAACCGCATGTGCCAGCCAGTCCGCGCCAAAGAAAATAATAAGACCGGCACATCCTCCCGTACAGCAGGCAAAAATCAGGGATGACACAAAAATTCTTTTGGTATTTTTATATTCTTTTCTTGTAAGGCTTGCCGAAACCATCTTGGACACTGCCATGGGAAGTCCGTAGGAAGACAATACCAATGCAATGTTATAAACATTATACGCAACAGAATATACACCGTTTCCTTCATCCCCAACAATATTGGCAAGGGGAATCCTGTAAAACATGCCTATGATTCTTACCAGAATTCCTGCTGCCGCAAGAATCGTTCCCTGTCTTAACAAATTGTTTTTTGTCTCATTACTCATGCCAAATCAACTCTCCAATTATTTTTATTCATTTTCCAGAATAAAATCTGCCAGATACCACATACCATCCTTTTTCACATACATGCAGCGGATATGGGTGTCATAACTAATGCTTCTTGTAGTGCGGTAAAATACATTCAGCGTATAGCTTACCTCACAGCCAAAGCAGTCTTCTCCATAACGCACAAAGTTCCCGATTTCCTCGTTGGTAAAATTAAAAGAATATTCCTCATTCCACAAATATGCCCAGACTGCCGGAATATTACTCACATACTCCCTTGCCTTCCCGACCATGTAGCTCTTTAAGGTTCCCAGATTTCCCTTATTGATAATATAAGCACCATATTCATGAGCCATTGCCATGATACGGTTTCCAGCTTCTTCCTTAAGACTCTCATCCGTATCAAAATCATAAGCTACCGTATACTCTGTATCCGATACTTCCTTTATGTAATCTCCCGAAACTTCAACCTGTGGCATTTGTATCAGATTTTCCAGCCTGTAAATCTTATATTCCGGAACCCATTCCACATAATCCGAAAGACTTGCCGTCATCTCCACAGGCTGTGTCTCTGTAAGATATTTCTCATCGATTACCGTACCGTTTACTGTTACCACCGCACTTCCCGGAACCTTAATTGACACACTTTCGCGCACCGGTCCATATCCGTCAAAGGTAACATTTGCCATGTCCCATACGGAAAAACCGTGCTTATTTTTACCGGTTTCCGAAAGAGATGCCACGGCAATGATATCATCTCCGGCATAAATCTCATAGACAGGAGTCGCATTGGTGTACTTTCCGGTAAGCTTTTTATAGGTCAATTCCTGATTCTCCACCATGGAAACATAGGCTTTTTCAACACTTTCTTCCGTATCGTATTCATTGACCGAAACAGGATACTTTGAAAGGAGTGTTTCTATATTTCCGGCTTCAAACTCCACCAGAAACTTCTCCATGTTCACATCCGGCATCCCTGCCTCATAATCAATCAAAAGATTCCATACATAATACAGACCACATGTAATTAAGAGTATCAGAAACGATGCATAAACCAGAAGAAAGGCTGCAAACCCATTTATTCGAAACTTTTTCTTCATTCTTTGTCCACACCTCCCACAAGAAAAGCTGTCGGGCACTCTCTGGCACCCCATGGAGAATATGGATGATTAATAATTTCTCCGTTATAACACATCTGGCTGGAAGTTCCTCCATCCATTGTGGAGGCATTCACCGCCCCATACTCATTCATGATATACATTAAATCCGAAAAGGATGCTCCAAGACTATTAGCCTGTCTTCCGTCCACCACCAGAAGAAGAACGGCACCATCTGCTCTCTGTCCTATGGCAGTACGCGGATTTAAACCGCCGCCCACACCGGAAACATCCTGAAGTTCCCCGTTAATAATCAGAAACGGTCCGATGTTCGTATTAATATTGACACAATCGCGGATTCCAAGATCAAGTGCCTGCTGTCCGGTCATGTTGCCCACCACCAGGATATTATCTTCCGTAAATCCGGTTACATGATAATTGCCATTCAAGTCCCCGTATACCATTTTCCCCTGGGAAATTACCAGTCCCACCGGCTTTGCCGTACTTGTCACATCACCGTCAACAAACTCACCGCCATTGATTCCCGCAGCTGCACCGTAGTTTTTGCACATTGCATCTACCCTTAATCCATCACCGTCCCCAAATTGAGGAACGGTTCCCACAAATACTCTGGAAGGGTCTTTTACGATCATCAGTTTTCCGTTATAGGTAGCTCCCTTGATGTCAATCACTTCAATTTCAGGTATTTCCTCTTCCATCTTATCCGTATCTTCCATCGTTCCCACATTTACCAGAGTGGTATCCGTAATAACAGATGTATCCTTTATGGAATTATTTTCCGTAATTGTCTGTATTTCTTCTTCAGTATAAAACCAGTCTGCCAGAAACCCAATGGCACTCGTTTCCCTGACCGACATTACGAATAATTCTCCGGCCTTTCTGGAAGGACCATATACCAAAACACACATCAGTGCATAAATTCCGCCTGCCAGAATTACCAGTGTCACGAAAAGTGTAATAAAAATTCTGCCAAGCCACTTTAAAATTCTCTTACCCACATCAAAACCTCGCTATTTTCGAAATACCCAAACTCTCTGAATCTGAAAGCTGATAAAAAACAGAAATGTATCTATCACTGCCTTACTTACTACTGTCATAATATTTCCCATGGAAAAAACATGATTTGCCGCATACACCAGACCATAAGAAACCATCATCTGGACAATGCAAAGAATATAATACCTCACTACCGTGTTTCCTGCCTTTTCACGGGAGTCAAAAACCGCTCTCCTGTTAAAATTATAATTATAAAAAGAAGAAAACACCCTTGCCACAACCGTGGATATCAGAATACTAATCCGTTCCGAAAGTCCTGACGTAAGTATCTTAAGAACCGTAAACAGTCCCAGATCAATCAGACAGGAAGAAACGGATCCAAAGAGAAACTTTATGATGATTCCATATATTTTAAAGGAATCACGAACCGGATGAAAATGTGTTGTGGCATTCTCATCTATGTACACCGTCTGTATGGAAACTTCCTCATATGGAATATCCAGTTTCTTAAAAGTCAGCAGCATGTTCGTCTCATACTCAAAACGTTCACCCGAAACTTCACACAGCACCGGCAGATATTCATATGGAATTGCCCGAAGTCCTGTCTGTGTGTCAGATATCTTCATGCCACAGGCAAACCGGAATACAAACCCTGTCATGTTATTTCCAAATCTGCTTTTAAACGGAACATCCTTCTGGTGAAAATCACGTGTTCCAAGAATAACACTATTTTTTTTCTCCTGCATTCTTTTTGCACACGCCAGAATATCTTCTGCCCTGTGCTGATTATCCCCGTCTACCGTCACCACACCGTCAATCCCCTTACGATTGGCAATGCAATATGCAAAGGCAGTTTTTAATGCCCTGCCCTTTCCCTTATTGACTTCATGTGTCAGAATCGTACATTCAGCAATCTTTCCCGCCTCTTCAAACGGGATCATATGCTCTTTATCGCTTCCATCATTTACTATAATGATGTCCTTAAACCCGATATCCGTCAATGACTTAACCACCAAAAGCAGCTTCTCGTCCGGATTCAGGGATGGAATGATTACCGTAACCAAAAGCAAAACCTCCTTATTTATACTCTTATTTATACTCTTCCACGTTCATTATAGCATTAACCCCTATGGTATAAAAGATTTTTTTAAAATATATAAAATAATATGTAACTTATACAAACCCCCATGAATACTATTTAATGTAAACAATATTCGGAGGTTACCTTATGAGCGACTTATCAGCAACATCCTGCGGCTGCGGATGTGATAACAACTGCGGTTGTGGTTCAGGATTATTTAACTGGGGAGGAAACAATTCCTGTATCTGGATTATCCTTCTTCTTATTTTCTGCGGCTGCGGTAACGGAGGCAGCATGTGGGGCAGAAGCGGATGTGATAACGGCAACAACTGCTGCAGTATCATCATCATCCTTATCATCCTCAGCATCTTCTGCGGTGGAAACTGTGGCGGATGTGATAACGGCTGCGGATGCTAATTGAAGTGACAATTTAATCTGCAAGCAGACAAAAAGCTGTCATGTTCCGGCATGGCAGCTTTTATTCATATTATAAAAAGCTTGGCATATAAATATCTTAAGCACAACACGAAGGATCTTCATGGAAAAAAATGAATTAATCGTCACAGAATTTGACATTGTTACCACAAAAGGTTCCACCCAGATTATCAAGGCACTGATTCCCTATCTTTCCCCGCGCGAACAGAAAATGATAGGAATCATCATACGAATCTGGGAACTGATACAGACACTCCGCTTCTTCGAAAAGCAGGAGTTCTCCTCACATAAAAACACGGATATTCTGGATTTGAATCCGGAACTGGTCCGTCACATAAAAAAATACTGCACACCGGAAACACAGCACATGCTTGACATGATTTTACAATTCATGAATATGTCTGAACTAATGAACATCATGAACATGTTTGAAAATGATCCCACGGACAATACACCGGGTTCCGAAAACCCTCTGGGCAGCATCATGAATATTTTTAAAACCATGAATCAGGCAGGAATGGATATTTCCGGCATGAATAATTCCGGTGCAAATGATTCCGGTATGAAAAAGGGACCTGATACACCACCCCCATCCGGTTTTTCCGGCAATCATCCTCCTGTATCCATTCTCCAATCCATGATGTCTGAGAATCAGGGAAACCTCTACCGTGAATTCATGGATAAGCTGAATCAGGATTTTAATGACGAAGCCGAACAAAACGATAGCAAATTTTAAAAAGAAAGGAATAATCATGGAAATTGATGCAAAAAAAATGAAACTGATTAATGAATTCATGGAACTCTCAAAAGGAAGAAGTACTGATGAAATCCTGCCCCTTCTGCTTGCCGTTTCACAAAAATCCAGACAGATGGGGCTGTCCTTTACCAAAGAAGAAATCCTCTCGCTTGTGAACCAGCTAAAAAGCGACCTTCCCGAATCCGAAAAAGCAAAGGTTGACTTACTGATAAATATGATGCTTTAAGAAACAGCCCGGACAGCCTTGCAAAAATCCAGGAAAAAGAAAAATCTGCCACAGCCGCTCATTCAGCAGCCATGGCAGATTTTTGCCCATCCACAGTCACCACAGATTTCCTTCATCTTCTGTGGTTTCATGATATGTTCTTCAATGTGTTCCTGAAACTCGCCGTAAGAAATCTGTATTCCCGGTTTCAGTCCTATGCGATTCAACACAGCTTCATCATATCTTCGCACCTTTTCCCGGCTTTTACATCCACCCTGCAAAAGATTGGGACATTTCTGACAAATCACGTCACTCTGATCCGTGAGTCGAATCAGCGAATCAGCTTTTAGACTTTCGATAACCTTTCCCATATGCTGTGTAAACTCATCATTATACCCTTTTCCCTCAAAATATCGGATACATAATCCATGATGAGGTCTTAAAACGATTTCCTGCACTCTATTTCACAAACCTTCCTACTCTTTTTTCCAGAAGAATTGCCAGTGCAATCTTACATAAATCCGGAATAATAAACGGAACCACACACCAGGAAAGTGCTGTCATGATACCGACTGCCGATTTGGTTGAAGTGTACACATAGATAAACCATACCGTACCAAACGCATAACATGCCACCAGACCAAGAACCATTGCCATAGCCATGACCCATACCTTCTTTCCAAATGCCTTCATAATGCCTCCGGTAATCAGCGCCGTAAATACAAATCCAATAATATAACCGCCGGTTGTTCCAAACAGTGTTCCAAATCCACCGCTAAATCCCGCAAATACCGGAACTCCGATGGCACCCAGGATAATGTAGACAATCACTGCAACGGTACCTCTCTTCATTCCGAGAATGGCCACCGTGGCAAACACGGCAAAAGTCTGCAGGGTAAACGGAACAGTCGTTGGAATACTAATCCACGAACAGACTGCCATCAATGCCACACATATTCCGATATATGCCATATCCAGCGCCTTCCATTTTCCATTTTCACTTTTTGCACCACTTTTTACTTCATTGTTAATACTGTTGACTGTTTCACTCATCTTAAAAGTACCTCTTTCTCAAAAACTATACCAAATATAGCATTAAGAAAAAGGATTGTCAACTATTTTATTTTTAAAGTTGACAATTGAACGTACAATCTCTTTTATTCATACCGCAGTGCCTCTATCGGGTCCATCTTTGCAGCTTTATTTGCCGGATAATATCCGAAAAATACTCCAATCACAATGGAAAATGTCACTGCAAATATAATTCCCGGAATCGACGGTGATGCCTCAAATCCCAGCATTGACGTTGCTGCTACAGACAACACAAGTCCAAGCACAATTCCAATTACGCCGCCCAGAAGACAGATAACAATAGACTCCATGATAAACTGGAAACGAATGGAACCATTAGTTGCACCAAGCGCTTTCCTTGTACCGATTTCTCTGGTTCGTTCCGTAATGGAAACCAGCATGATATTCATGACGCCAATTCCTCCCACCAGAAGAGAGATTCCGGCGATTACCGAAATCGCAACGGAGATTGTGGAGAGCATATCCGACATGGAGGAAATAATGGTGGACATACTGAAAGTATTTACCTCAAAGCTGTCATTGTTCCGATAATAATTGACATTAAACCAGTTTTCCAGATTATCACTTAGTGCTTCCGCATCCATTCCGCTTGCTGCCTGTACCGTAAACTGTGTATATCCCTTCGTATTATGATTCTGGTCTCTTGCCGTCTGAAATGGCATGTAAATAGGTGTCGTCACCGTAGACGAAGAAATACCGCTATATGAAGCTGCGTCTTCATCAAAATCATATATCCCGACTATCGTATAATAGTAATACCTTGAGCCTGTATATACTGCGATTTCACTTCCATAAGCAGCCGCATTATCTCCCGCAAACAACTCCTCTACCAAATCATCTGCCACCAGTACTACTCTTTTGGCTTCTTCCTGGTCACGTTCCGTCAGACTTCTTCCATATAGGATTTCAAGTTCCTGATTCTGCAAATAGGACTGATTCATTCCGGTCAGGGTAACAGATGCCTCATTGCCACTTTGTACGGCAGTTCCGCTTCCAATATTTTCCTCAAGAAAAACTGCAGAAACCTCGCCGTCAAAATCCACAAAAAGCGCATCTATCATTTCATCCGTCAGATAGTCTTCGTCTTTCATCTGACTTCCACGGTTAAATCCCTCAAAAACTCTTCCGTTGGCACTTACCTCTTCCGTTGTTGATTTCTGCTGTAATCCCACCGTAATATTGTTAGAGCCCATCCCTTCCATGGAACTGGTAACAGAATTACTGATAGAATTTCCAACCGACATGATAGCAATCACAGAACCGATACCAATAATGATTCCGAGCATTGTTAAAAGTGCCCGCATTTTATTAGCAAGAAGACTGGACAGTGCAAGCAAAATATTCTCAATTACCAGCATTCTACAAGTCCCTCTCTTTCCCCTGTAATCATTCCATCTTTTAAGGTAATAATCCTCTGTGTTTCCTCTGCAAGCTCATTGGAATGAGTAATTAACACAATGGTTTTTCCCTGCTCTTTGTTAAGTTTGTGGAATAAGTCCATGATAAGGCGTCCGGTTGCCGAATCCAGGGCTCCTGTCGGTTCATCCGCAAGAATAATGGACGGATCGTTTGCCATGGCACGCGCAATGGCAACACGCTGTTTTTGTCCACCGGATAATTCATCCGGTTTATGACTCATTCTCTCCTTCATTCCGACCATTTCCAGAAGTTCACAAGCCCGCTCTCTGCGCCGTTTTCGTTCAATCTTACCATAAAGCATGTGAAGCTCCACGTTTTTCAAGGCACTGGTTCTGCTAATCAGGTTGTAGGTCTGGAATACAAATCCTATCTTTTTATTCCGAATATTGGATAACTCGTTATCCCTTGCTTTTGCTACATCCATTCCATCCAGCATATAACTTCCCTGTGTGGGACGATCAAGCACTCCGATGATATTCATAAGCGTGGATTTTCCGGAACCGGATGCTCCAACAATAGAAACAAATTCTCCTTTTTTAACCTGCAAATCAATTCCGTGAAGAATTTCCAATTCATTAGGTTTTCCCACATAAAATCTTTTTATAATTCCATGCAGATCAATCATAATATGTTCTTCCATGGTCATCCTCCTAATTCGGTGCTTTTCCTGGTCCACCGCCTGAAGTATTTCCATTTTCTCCACGTCCCGGGCCACCTGATGAACCGCCATCTCCACCTGGCATTGCGCCGCCCATTCCGCCGCCAATTCCAAAGGAGAATCCCATTTCATCCTGATTCTCTTTATTTCCCGTCAGTGCTGTCGGAAGCAGCACCTCGGTCCCTTCTGTAATTCCATCTCCACTGATTTCCACATAATAATCTGTTTCCAGTCCCTTTGTAACTTCAATCGTCCTCTGTGATTCATTTTCAACTACGGTAACCGTACTCTTTCCTTCCTTACTGGTAGTTACACAGTCATATGGCACTGCAAGCACTCCCTCTGCACCCTCCAGCTCAATACTGACACTTGCTGTCATTCCGGTACGAAGAAGCGTCTGGGCATCATCTAATGTAATCTCAATCTGGTAGGAAGCATTATTACTTCCCTGACCGGACGTGGATGTTACAGCAACATAACTGACCGTTGCAGGAAGTTCGGCATCACCCGTGGCATTTGTTTTCACATATGCCTTCTGTCCCAGCACAATACTGTTAATATCGTATTCATCCACGGTCGCAGTAACCTTAAAATGCTCATTATCCAGCATTGTAAAAACTGTTCCGCCTGAAAAAGTATCTCCTTCCTTCACTTCAACCGATGCAATAACGCCATCCGCCGGTGCCTTAATAACACATTCCTCAATCTGCTCTTCATAACTTTCAATTTTATCCAATTCTGAATCTCCGGAAATCAGTTGTTCTGACAGCAATTCTTCTTCATAGGTTTCTTCTGCCTTTGCAACTGCCTCATCATAAGTTTCTTTTGCATTAATCATTGCTGTCTCCGCAGAAACAAAGGAATTCTTTGCGCTTTCCATATCCTGCTTAGCCGACTGATACGTCTTGCCGACAGAATTCTTAATCTGGTAATTCTCATCATTCTGATTTAGCTCACTGATTGCCGTACTAAGTGCCGCCTCAGCGCCTTCCGAATCCATTGCAATCCCAAACGCCTCACATGCTGCAGCAAAAGAATCTTCATATGTCCCTCTGGCGGCTTCATACGCTGCCGCCTTGGTATGATAGGTTGTCTCCGTAGAATCATAGCTTTTTTTTGCCTTTTCAACGGTCTCATTATAATTTTCCAACGGACTGTTTTTCAAGGCATCCAGCTTCTGATTCACATTATAATTATTCCGGCTCTCCGCCAGCTCTTCCTCAAGGTCACTGGAATCCAGACAGCAGATAACCTGCCCTTCTTTCACTGTTTCTCCCACATTCACCAAAACTTCACTAACCGTCATTCCCTTAAGTTCACTGCTAATTGTTCGAAAATCCACACTTTCAATGGTTCCGGTCACACTAATGGAGTTAGACAAATCCATTCTCACCACCTGTGTTGTTGAAATCATTACTTTTTCCTGTGCCGTATTCATTGCCTGTTTTCTTTTATTCCATGACATTACCACACAAACTGCTGCCACTATTAACACCAGCAAAAGAAGAATTGTGACTATCTTTCGTATTTTTTTCTTTCCAGAATCCGCTGTGCCCATATTGCCTCCTAGATTTAATTTATTTTCCAATTTATCCTAAAATATATGAGATAAGTGTGTTCAAATCTTGAAAATTTTGTGAAAAAAGCCGGCCTGATATCAGCCGGCAAGAATTGAAACAATTATTCAAAATATTTAATTTGATTGAAACTGGTTTTCTAGATCTTTTTATTCTGCTGTAAATACTTAAGAAAGCCGGTACAGCCTTCCACAATATCCCGGTATGTCAGCTCAAAATTACCGCTGTACCACGGGTCTGCAATGGATTGTCCTTTTCGTTCCGTATAGTCCAGAAGAAGGCTTACCTTTCCATCCGTGTCCGCCCCGATGATACGGCTCAAATTTCGCAGATTGTTGGTATCCATGGCAATCAGGTAGTCGTATGTGTCATAGTCCTGTGGGGTTACCTGAACGGCACGCTTTCCGTTACAGGTGATTCCGTGCTTTTTCAGTTCTTCCCTCGCCGGCGGATAGACAGGATTGCCGATACCGTTCCAGATTTCTTCGGTGCTGGTTGCAGCGGAGGCGATGTGGAAATGGCTGGCAATGCCGCGGGTGATTACCATTTGTTTTAGTATGAATTCGGCCATGGGGGAGCGGCAGATGTTGCCGTGGCAGATGAAAAGCACTTTTATCATCGTTTTGATTTACTCCTTTTTGCCCGGAAATGCCCTGTTTTGCAGGGAATTCCGTGTGTTTGTGAAATGTGTTCTTAGGCTGTCATCTTGGCAAAATACGGTAAGATGGAGCAAGTTGTTACTACCTGTTAGTAGTAAAATTAGTAGTAAACGGGAAATTCCTACTACTAAGGATTTTTATAGTTCTTCCTTTTCAAAATCAAACCTTGCTGATTCATCTGCCACAAATCTTTCTGCATATGTACTATATTCCTCTGGTACAATATTAAACTTACGAACATCTAATGAATATAAATAATCATTTTCAATATGGAAAGTTTCATCTACATATTTTCGCAACACATCATTATACATTCTTAATCGCTTTCTTGCTTCTTCATCTCTTTCCACATAAAAACGTAATATCAGCAGTTTCTCATATGCACTGCAATTTGTTTCTCTATAATTTCTTACCAATTCTTCAGGAGTACATTTTTTTAATAATGCATCATAATCAAATTCTAAAATGTATTTCTTTATGAACTTTATTCCGTTTGTCACTTCATCGTCAGATAAAACCATCTTTCCATCATTATCCTTACTCGCCTTTTCACGCCCGTGCATCAAACTTGAAAGAATATTATACGCATTAGACTCATCTCTCGGATTTATAAATTGGTGTTCAATATATTTTCGCAAACTCCCTACTCTTGCAGCAATATGTAATGTTTCATCTTTTGCTAATTCCTTCAATAGCACCACTGATGACATCATATCTTCATTTTCTATTATATTCGTACAAGTTATATTTCCGTTTATATTTTCCACATAGTATGCAACATTTGAGTTTGCATCTTGCCTTCCTGAATGAGTCTGAATATAATCAATTACCGGTTCAAAATCATGTGTAAGCAGCACTACCGTTCTTTGGTACAAACTATTATCCCTATCACCTGTTTTAAATAATCTATTTATAATAGCATATTTCTTATTTCTGTCAAACGAAGAAATAGGATCATCTAGAATAATAATTTCTGCATTCTTGCTTATAGCATCAAACATAAACATAATAAGCGCAAAAGCATGCCTTTCCCCCCAACTTAAATGTTCATTTGGTGCCTCTAAATCCCTATAAGTTTTATCTGGCAAAATATATTCTAATCTTGCTGAAGCATTATCTTCACCATCTATTTTCACATCAAAATGATATTTAAATCCAGCCAACTGCAAAAAACCGTTTATATCCTCTGTTCTATTTTTTATTTGCTCACTTAGATATTTATTATACTTTGCAATCTCCCCTTTTAGTTTTCCAATGCTATTAATCAATTCATCTATTTTTTGATTTACAGCCCCTAAATGTTCTCTTGCAAAATCTGTTGTAAAATATGAATCTATGGCAGAAAAATCAATTTTCATATCCGACAACATTTTTTCCAATTCTTTCAGATTATCCTTATTCACTGTTGAGCCATTAAAATCTTTTATCTTAATAAGTTGGCTCAGTAAATGACCAGCCTCAGCACTTAACTTTACAAGGTGTGTTTCTAAAGATGCAGTATTCCCCTCTGTTCCAAAAAATGATTTTAGCTGTGCAACTTTTTCACTATCTAAAAACTCTTTCAATTCTTCTAAAACTGTAAGAATAAGATTTGCAATTTCTACGCTACTTTTATCAAAACTTTCTGAAAAAATCCTATTCCTTGTTTCCGTTTCCTCATTATCTCCAGTTGTACAATATGGGCATACACCTTTTTTCCCAAATTGCTGGTATCCTTGCAAACGCCAAATTGCCCACTTTGTCACACAATCGTCCTCAAAAAATGGCTTCATGCTTTCTAACGCCTTTGGTGGATTGAAATAAGCGCCTTTTCCATCAAAAATACCCTTTGCACTTCTTTTATCAATTTGCTGATTTGCTCCTACTTTTATCTTTCCCAACAATACTTGTAATTGATTCATCAACATTATAATATTTTCATCATCAAGAATTACAGTTCTTAAATTTTGCAATTCAGTATCAACTGCAAGCTTAGCTGCATCATATTCTGGTGTTCTAAGCAACACATCAAACGCATTTTGTATAACGGAATTTTTTTGATATACATACTGTTTAACATATTCATCATTAAACACCATGATTTTTTCACTGGAAAAACCTGTCACACTAGGTTCATTGTCCTTTTCTTTTATTCCATAAGGTCTTAACACATCCAATTTCTGCCCGTGAGAAATCAACGAAATTGCCTGTGCAATTGTAGATTTTCCACTCCCATTTCTTCCAAAAAAAATATTCATATTATTCTCTGCAATACATATATTGGCAGACTTAATATTATTACAATTTTCAATATGAACCAACATTATATACTCATCTCCCTTCGTGTTCAAAACATTTTCATATATATTATATCGTCACATTTTTCATTTTTCCATACAAAAAACGCCCCAACCATATAGCCGGAGCGTCCATCCCTCTCTATATTAAATTGCCTTAAACATCTTCTGCGACATCGGTTTCTCATTTTTCTTTTCAATCTCTGCCTGTGCCTTTCGGAACTCCTCCATCCGTTTCAATTCTTCCTCAGCATCATCGAATCCGATATGTGTGTAAACATTCATCGTAACCGATATATCTGAATGTCCCATGAGGTACTGCAGTGTCTTGGGGTTCATCCCCGATTTCGCCATATTGGAGCAATAGGTATGTCGGCATACATGAGGAGTAATGTTCGGCATCTGCACCCGGTAGATATCATTGTACCTGCCTACCATGTGATTGAATCGGTGCTGCCAATGCATCGCTACAAGTGGCATATCGTTTTCATCGTAGAACAGGAATCCGCTATAGCCATCAATAACCTTTTCGACCTTGGGAGGTACTCTGTCCTCAATGATTGCCTGAAACATCTGCGTCACATCCACAGTGATGGGAAGTTTCCTTGTTCCGGCATCCGTCTTTGTGGTTTCAATGATATACCGCATATCTGATGTCCTTTGTAGCTGATGGTCGATATTAACAATTCGATTCTCCAAATCAATGTCTTTCAGTGTCAGTCCGCAGAATTCTGATATTCGCATTCCAGTGTGAAAAAGTATGTAAACCACTTCATAATATTTACAGTACACCACATCATCATGCACGAACTTTAAGAACTTTCGCATCTGGTCTTTGCTGATAGCCTCTCTTGTTACCGGGTCATTTACCAACACCCCGGCAAGCTGAAATCCAAATGGATTCTTTACTATGATATCGTCATCCACCGCCATCTGAAAGGCAGGTCGTAACACTCCCCGGATGGTATGGATGGAACTGTAGCTTTTTCCATCTTCCTGCTGTAGTTTTATAAGAAACAACTTTGCATCGGAGGTTTTCACACTACGGATTGTCTTATTGCCAAAAGGCTCTTTGGCAAGAACTCTCTGCACTGTAACATATCCCTGTTTCGTGCTTTGCCTTACTCCCGTCTTGGTTTTGAGGTATCGGTCTACAAGTTCACAAACTGTCATTTGACCATCTGCCATATTGGGGAGT
>JAQXXN010000146.1 GCA_029226085.1 Thermoflexaceae bacterium | reverse complement strand
GTCACTTGAACTTAAGACAGCAATATTTGAGGTCTTTTCTCCGCCTGTGCTACACGCACTAACAACTACGTTTGCTTTATATCCTACTGGAACCGTAAACTCCAATGCTCCTCCGCGTGCCTTTGTGAGTTCAATAGACTGCGTAGATGATTTTGCCCACTTTACGCTCCCCTCTACTTTGAAAGTATAACTTTCATCCTCTGAACTTCTATAACTTGCTGTTTCTGCAACGATAGCGCCATTGTTAGACCAACCATATGTAGTTTCATTGGCTTTCACATCAAAAGTATAAGTTCCAGTTCCCGCCGCCTGGACCTCAACAGCTCCCCCGCCTAAAAAATCTGCCGGTAATAAGCCAATAGTCATAAGCAATGCCATAAATACCGCCATTACTCTTTGCTTCATTTTGCCTTTCATAGCTTCCTCCTTAAAATTTTAAATGTTACTTTTCTTGGTTATTTTTCGTTCTTTTTGTCATCAAGCCATAGTAAACCAAATTTAAAACAAGTGTAACATTTTCCATGTTTTTTTACAAGTACATTTTTCCTTTTCTGTAAAATTTTTCAGAAAATTTCTTTCAGTTTTTGTACTTAATGCCTTTTTCTATAATTTCTTTATCATTCAGCAATTCCATATTCCCGGTAAAATTCTTTTCTTATTCTTTCATCTGTTGCTACTTTCTGGACATCGTTTGTACGCCCATCTGCAAATAAGCGGGATATCAGTAACCCAAGCTGGGTTTCACCCTGCTCCATACCACGTCTTTCGCCTGCTTTTACCATTTCATCAATCGCCTTACACATATTATATCCTCCCGTTTCTTCCACATTTTTCATAATCTCTAATAGTTTCCCTGTTTCTGTCATGACGGCTATCATTTCATAGGTTTCTTCGGATAATCGCTCAAATTATTGAGCAATTCCATATTCCCTGTAAAATTCTTTTCTTATTCTTTCATCTGCTGCGGCTTTTTGAGCATCATTTGTACGTCCATCTGCAAATAAGCGGGATATCAGTAAGCCAAGCTGGGATTCACCCTGCTGTATTCCCTGTTCCATTCCCTGCTGTATTCCCTGTTCGAGTCCTTGCTGTCTGCCCTGTTCCATTCCTTGCTGTCTACCCTGCTCGATTCCCTGCTCCATTCCACGTTTCTCGCCCGCTTTTACCATTTCATCAATCGCCCTACACATATTATATCCTCCCGTTACTTCCACATCTTTCATAATCTCTAATAGTTTCCCTGTTTCTGTCATGACGGCTATCATTTCATAGGTTTCTTTTGATAACCTCTCGAATTCTTTCCTGCTTTTCTGAATGAATTTCTGCAGTTTCACCGGATTCCCGTCATTCTTTACATATCCAAAAAGCAGCTTCACCTCTGACCCGATTCCTTCTATCTGTTCATCTGTAAGCCTCCGTACGTCAATTACATTGATTCCGTAATCCTGCATCAGTTCTTCAAACGCTCCAAGTCTGCCGTTTCCTTTCTTCTGTATGTCTGAGAGTTTCTTTGGTGATTTCCACGGTTCCTTACCATAATAAATCACGATTGTTGTCACAGGCACTAACCGGTCTTTTCGTGAGAATCCGGCAACAAACTCATCACCACGCAGATCCCTTTTTTCCTCATGTGCCCATTGTATGAACTTCCTCTGTCTTTCATATTCCATTACATCATACAGCATGACCCTCACCGGTTCCGAACAGTCCATATATCTCTGGTTTTCGATTCCCACAATGATTCGTTCCTTTCCAAGCTGTATCATTTTAACTGTATCACGGTATCTTTCCAGAATTTTTTTCTTCTTTTGTTTTCCTTTTCCCTCCATCAGCTGGTCGATCATGACCAGCAGATTTTCACTGATTTCCTGTAAGTTCTTCTCTGTAAGCCTTCCATCCGAATAAAATAGTTTCACGATGGAGAGGAAGTTCTTTGGTTTTGAATAAAAGAATTTTGATGTGCTGTCTGTTTTTCCCATTTTGCCTCCTTTTGCAGAGATCACAAAACAACACATTCTTGCTGAATCGTTCCCTTACCGATACATTTTGACTGTTATTCATTATCCCTGCTTATTTTATTGTGATTTTTATTTTGCAAGGATAATTTCACATTCAGAATATCAGAATTCCAAGACACGGCATTTGCCGATATGAGATATGCTCTTGCATGTAAATATATATTTGTAATTATATGATATGTTTACCAGTATAACTCCATACACTTTTTCCTTTTTCTTTCATTAAAGAGAATTTCTTCATCAGCATTTCTATTGCTACTTCTCATGTCATTCCCAAGGCTTTACACGTCTATTGAACAATTCCGTACTCTTTATAAAATTCTTTTCTTATTCTTTCATCTGTTGCTACTTTCCGGACATCGTTTGTACGCCCATCTGCAAATAAGAGGGATATCAGTAACCCAAGCTGGGTTTCACCCTGCTGTATTCCCTGCTCGATTCCTTGCTGTCTACCCTGCTCGATTCCCTGCTCCATTCCACGTTTCTCGCCCGCTTTTACCATTTCATCAATCGCCTTACACATATTATATCCTCCCGTTTCTTCCACATTTTTCATAATCTCTAATAGTTTTCCTGTTTCTGTCATGACTGGTACTAACCGTTTTTTCGTAAAAATCCGGCAGCAAATTCATCATCGCCTCTTATTCTATTATTATTTTTATTTTGCAAGGATAATTTCACATTCAGAATATTAGAATTCCAAGACACGGCATTTGCCGATTAATTGTATTCAACGAATGACCGAAATCAAGATTTTTCTTCCATAATTTCTGCCAGAATCTTCTCACAGGTATATTCCGGAGCAAATTTTGCAGCTATATCACAAATATAACGTACATAGTCCACATCCTGTTCAAGCTCATCAGCAATGGTTTCCACAGACTTGTTCTTTTTAAGCTTTTTTGTAATTAGAGTAATTATTTCTTCTACACGTCCCTCTGTACGTCCCTCGGCCAGCCCATCATCTCTTGCATTAGCCAGTTCTTCCCAGTGCTGCATATATTTCACTCCCATCTTTTCGGATAATTTTATCTTGCTTACCCGGTTATGTATGATTTTAAAAACTCATTCTGCAATTCTATCCTGCCATTGTTCAATTTTATTCTGGTTTCATAAAGCAGGATTTCATAGAATTTCAGAACGGAAACGAAAATGTTCCGACAGATGCATAACTGCAAACGGGCACTGCCCAAGAAATCTTTTGCTTTGTATGAATTGTAGCATTGAATTGACTATAAAGCAAGTGTTTTTCACCGAATATGTAAATTCTCACAAATATGCAAAAAGACTATTGCACTTACTAAAAATTTTCAGTGCAATAGTCCCTTTCCAATCATTATATTAGTGATTATTCTGCATCTTCCAGCTCAACCGTAACCTTCTTAAGCTTCCAGATATCCTGTACATACTCTTCAATGGTTCTGTCGGATGTGAACTTACCGGAACATGCCGTGTTCAGTATTACAGAACGTGCCCATCCCTTCTCATCCTTATACTTTTCTTCAATCTTCTTCTGTGCTTCTGCGTAAGAGCGGAAATCCTTAAGAATAAAGTAAGTATCTGCTCTGTCGCTGTTCTGTGTATTAAGAAGTGAATTGTAAAGCTCACGGAACAGATCCGGATCTTCCGGTGAATAGAAACCGTTAATCAGCTGCATGAGCACCTCACGGATATCCTGGTCATTGTTGAAGATTTCCATTGGATTGTAACCGCCGTTCTGCTCATAATTAATAACTTCATCTGAAGTCATACCGAAGATTACTGCATTCTCCTCGCCTACTTCCTGAACAATTTCCACATTAGCTCCGTCCATGGTTCCCAGTGTCATTGCACCGTTTAACATGAACTTCATGTTGCCGGTACCGGATGCTTCCTTGGATGCTGTTGAAATCTGCTCGGATACATCAGCACCTGCGAAAAGAATTTCTGCATTGGATACACGGTAGTTTTCGATAAATACAACTTTAATCTTTCCATTGATGGATTTATCATTATTAATTACATTTGCAACATTATTGATTAACTTAATGGTAAGCTTCGCTCTTCTGTATCCTGCCGCCGCCTTTGCACCGAAGATAAATGTTCTCGGATACATATCCATGCCCGGATTTCTCTTCAGCTGATTGTAAAGATACATTACATGAAGGATATTAAGAAGCTGTCTCTTGTACTCATGAAGTCTCTTTACCTGCACATCAAAGATGGAACGAGGATCAACATCGATTCCATTGTGTTCCTTAATATATTTTGCAACACGAAGCTTATTCTGGTACTTAATCTGCATGAATTCCTGCTGGCACTTTTCATCATCCGCATAGATGGCAAGCTTCTTTATCTGTGAAAGATCTGTAATCCACTCATCGCCAATCTTATTGGTTACCCAGTCTGCAAGCAGTGGATTGCCGTGCAAGAGGAATCTTCTCTGTGTGATACCATTGGTCTTATTATTGAACTTCTCCGGGAACATTTCGTAGAAATCCTTTAATTCCTGCTTCTCCAGAATATCTGTATGAAGTCTTGCAACACCGTTTACAGAGCAGCCGGCAACAATTGCAAGATGTGCCATCTTAACCTGTCCGTCATAGATAACTGCCATCTTCTTAATCTTTTCCTGATTGCCAGGATATTTTGCCTTAATCTGTTCCACAAATCTGCGGTTAATTTCTTCAACAATCTGATATACTCTCGGAAGAAGTCTTGAAAACAGTTCGATTGGCCATTTTTCCAGTGCTTCTGCCATGATTGTATGGTTGGTATATGCTGTTGCCTTGGTTGTTACTTCCCATGCTTCATCCCATTCCAGGCCTTCCTGATCCATGAGAACTCTCATAAGTTCAGCAACAGTTACAGTCGGATGTGTATCATTTAACTGGAAAATAACCTTTTCATGGAACTTCCTGATATCATCATGCTTTTCCTTATACTTTGCAATGGCCCTCTGTACGGAAGCAGACACAAAGAAATACTGCTGCTTTAAGCGGAGTTCCTTTCCTGCATAGTGATTGTCATTCGGATATAATACTTCTACAATATTTTTTGCAAGATTTTCTTCTTCAATCGCCTTATGATAATCACCCTTGTCAAAGGAATCCAGATTAAAATGCTGAAGCGGTTCAGCATCCCAGATTCTAAGAGTATTTACCACATTGTTGCCATAACCCACAATCGGCATGTCATATGGAACTGCCAGTACGGAACGGTAATCCTCATGAACAAATTGGGTTCTTCCGTTTCCGTCAATGTAAGAACGTACATATCCGCCAAATTTTACTTCAACTGCATATTCCGGACGTTTCATTTCAAACGGGTTGCCATCTTTTAACCAGTTATCCGGTACTTCCACCTGATAGCCATCCTTGATTTCCTGCTTGAACATACCATATCTATAACGAATACCACATCCATAAGCCGGATATCCCAGAGTTGCAAGAGAATCCAGAAAACATGCTGCCAGACGTCCAAGTCCTCCGTTACCAAGTGCTGCGTCCGGCTCCTGATCCTCTATCACATTAATATCAACGCCTAATTCCGCAAGTGCTTCTTTCACTTCGTTATAGCACATGAGATTAATCATGTTGTTACCAAGTGCACGACCCATGAGAAATTCCATGGACATATAATATACGGTCTTAACATCATTCTTCTCATATTCCTTTTGGGTTGCAATCCACTGGTCCATGATGGTATCCTTGATTGTGTATGCAACTGCCTGAAAAATCTGCTGCTGGTCAGCCTCATCAATCTTTTTTCTAAAAAGAACCTTAACATTGTCAATGACTTCTTTTTTAAAGGCTTCTTTGTCGAAAGTTGGTTTTGTCATGTTATCCTCCATTCTTTTCGTTCCCAACGAATATTTTATAATTTGTGCGCAGGCACTAAACTTCTTACATTGTGAAAAAATTCACTTACTGGTATTTTACCTTATTTTACCGAATAAGTCTACTAAAAAATACCTGCAAGCGAATTTTTTCATTTTTTATGAATTATTTTCTCTTAACACCAATGGTTACGTCTTCGCCGTTGATGTTCCAGTCCTTTACATAACCATCCGTGCTTCCGGTTACAATCTCATCTGCAAGAACATCTGCCCTGATTTCATCGGCATTCTTATTCACCAGACCGATAATCTTATCATTGTCCTTAACATATACCGTAATCTTATCCGTTACCTCAAAATCAGCTTCCTTACGCATTGTCTGAATCTTACTGATGACCTCACGCACAAATCCTTCTTCCACAAGCTCCGGTGTAAGATTGGTATCCAGTACAACGGTTACCTTTCCGTTTCCGTCTGATACAAAGCCTTCAACCTGTGCAATAGCAATGAGTAAATCTTCCTTCAGAAGTTCAATCTCAGTTCCATCAATATTAAGTTTTAAGGCACCCGTTGCATTGATTTCATCCATCGCTGCATTGCCATCCAGGTTGGTTAATGCTGTACGAATCTGGTTTAGCATCTTGCCAAACTTCGGTCCTACGGTCTTTAACTGTGGCTTAAAGCTGTATGATGTAAAGTTTCGTACATCATCCTTAAACTCCACATTCTTCACATTCAGCTCATCGCGAATGATATCCAGATAAAAATCGGAAAGTCCGGATTCTGCCTTAATGTACATGTTTCCAATCGGCTGTCTGTTTTTAATGTTCGCCGCATTTCTGCACGCACGTCCGATAACGACTATTTCCAGAACCTCTTCCATGTCATTTTCAAGCTCCGGATTAATCCATTCTTCCTTTGCAGCAGGAAAATCACACAAATGAATGCTTTCCGGTGCTGTCTTATCAATTCTTACCACAAGATTCTGATAAATATCTTCCGTCATGAACGGAATCATCGGTGCCGCAGTCTTAATTAATGTCACAAGTGTTGTATACAGTGTCATGTAAGCATTAATCTTATCCTGCTCCATTCCCTTTGCCCAGAATCTCTCACGGCTTCTCCTTACATACCAGTTACTTAATTCATCCACAAAATCTTCCATTACTCTGGCAGCTTCTGTAATCTTATAATTTTCAAGATAATTATCCACGGATTTGACAACGGTATTAAGTCTGCTTAAAACCCACTTATCCATTACGGACAGCTTATCATATTCCAGATTATACTTTGTCGGATCAAATTCATCTATATTCGCATAAAGCACATAGAATGCATACGTATTCCAGATTGTGCCCATGAACTTTCTTTGTCCTTCCGTTACCCACTCGTCCTTAAAACGATTCGGAATCCAAGGTGCGGAATTTTCATAGAAATACCAGCGGATTGCATCTGCTCCGTGTTTCTGTAATGCATCAAACGGATCTACTGCATTTCCCTTGGACTTACTCATCTTCTGTCCGTCCGCATCCTGCACATGGCCAAGCACAATAACATTCTTGTATGGTGCCTTGTTAAACAGCAGTGTTGAAATGGCAAGCAGGGAATAGAACCATCCTCTTGTCTGGTCAACTGCCTCACTGATGAAATCAGCAGGGAACTGTTTTTCAAATAAATCCTGATTTTCAAACGGATAGTGATGCTGTGCAAACGGCATGGAACCGGAGTCAAACCAGCAGTCAATAACTTCCGGCACCCGGTGCATTTCCCTGCCACACTTCGGACACTTAATTGTTACGGCATCAATATACGGTCTGTGAAGCTCAATATCCCCCGGACAGTTATCGGACATCTCCTTTAGCTCTGCAATGCTTCCGATGGAATGCATATGTCCGCACTCGCACTCCCATACATTAAGCGGTGTACCCCAGTAACGGTTACGGCTGATACCCCAGTCCTGAACATTTTCAAGCCATGCACCGAAACGTCCCTTACCGATGCTTTCCGGAATCCAGTTAATTGTGTTATTGTTGCGAATCAGGTCATCCTTAACTGCCGTCATCTTAATAAACCAGGATTCTCTTGCATAGTAAATAAGCGGAGTATCGCATCTCCAGCAGTGAGGATATGCATGTTCAAATGCCGGAGCATCATACAGCAGTCCTCTTTCATCCAGATCCTTTAATACCATTGGGTCAGCTTTTTTCACAAAGACTCCTGCAAAAGGTGTCTCTGCTGTCATGTCACCCTTGCCGTCCACAAACTGAAGGAACGGAAGGTCATATCGCTTACCAACCTTATAATCATCCTCACCAAATGCAGGTGCGATATGAACAACACCGGTACCATCCGTAAGTGTTACATAAGTATCACATACCACATAATGACCCTTTTTGTTCATCTTTGGTCCGTCATATGGATACAATGGCTCGTATTCCTTATATTCCAGTTCTTTACCCTTGTATGTCTTTATTACTTCATATGCCTTAATTCCTTCTTCAGCATTACCAAGCTTTCCAAGTACCTTATCAAGAAGTGCCTCTGCCATGTAATAGTTATATCCGTCTGCCGCCTTAACATATGCATAAGTCTCATCCGGATTCACACACAATGCCACATTGGACGGAAGTGTCCATGGTGTTGTTGTCCATGCCAGAATATACGCATCCTCGCCCTTTACCTTGAATCTTGCAATGGCAGAACGTTCCTTGACATCCTTATAACCCTGTGCTACTTCATGGCTTGACAAAGGTGTCCCGCATCTTGGACAGTACGGTACAATCTTGTGTCCCTTATAGAGAAGTCCCTTATTCCAGATTTCTTTTAATGCCCACCATTCAGACTCAATGAAATCATTTTCATAGGTTACGTATGGGTTATCCATGTCTGCCCAGAAACCAACCGTTCCCGAGAAATCTTCCCACATTCCCTTATACTGCCATACACTTTCCTTACAATGCTTGATAAATGGCTCCAGACCGTATTCTTCAATCTGCTCCTTACCATCCAGTCCCAGCTTTTTTTCTACTTCCAGTTCAACCGGAAGACCGTGAGTATCCCAGCCTGCCTTACGTGGAACCATGTATCCCTTCATGGTACGATATCTTGGAATCATGTCCTTAATGACACGGGTAAGCACATGACCGATATGTGGTTTGCCATTTGCCGTTGGAGGTCCGTCATAGAACATGTATGTCGGACAACCTTCCCGTTCTTTAATGCTCTTTTCAAATATTTTGTTTTCTTTCCAGAATTCTTCTACCTTTTTTTCTCTCTCCACAAAATTGAGATTGGCAGAAACCTTTTCGTAAACCATCGTGTTCCTCCTTATATATTAAAAAAGACTTCCGCCCGTAATGGGTCGGAAGCCAATAATAACTAACCTATTACGACATACTATCATATGCGTCCCCGGTATCGGCAGGGAACCGTCAGTGCCTACTTGCATGATGCTTTGGGACTGCCACTCGGAAGTGATTTTCAGATAATGCCTACTCGCACCGGGCTTACACCATCCCCGGCTCGCTTAATGCTTTTAGCCAAAATCCTACTGTCTTCGTCAACGTGTTTTGTCTTTCATTTACTTTAATTAGTAATATATGCAATTTTACGGTGTTTGTCAATGGGGGAATTACATTTCCCTTTATGTTCTTTTCCTAAAATTTCTCTTCCAGATGTCAAGCATGGAACGAACCGCCGACTTTAGCATTTTCTTGGTGTCCTCGTCCTCGCCGGCATACGCCTTCATGATTGCCGTAATGCTCTTATTCTTTCCGCTTACAAGGTCCGTAAGGGTCTTTGCATCCGTGGCACTTAGGATTTCAAACAATGCCGTGACAAACCGTTCCGCGCTCACGGCATCCATGCTTCCAATCCACGTCTTTAAGGTCTTATCAAGAACAAGACTGGCATCGGTCACACTCTCAAGACAGATAAATTCCGTTCCGACAACCTCCCATGAAAGTGCATCATGCTGCAAAAGCCCTACCTGATTACTTTTTACCACGGTATAGCCTTCCTCATGCCCAAGAAGCATGCCCACCACCGAAGACTGCGGAACGATTGTCTTAATTTTCTCCCGAATCCGCAGATACTCTTCACTCTTTATCACCTTGTCATCAAAACCCGGTCCGTCAAAATTATACACACATTCAATCAGGTTCTGGACATTAAGTCCCTGAGGACTTTTTGCAAAGGTTGCCGCATACACCGCAAGATTCCCGCCCTTGGAGTGACCTCCCAGACGGATTTTCCAGTAATTCTCTTCCTTCACATACCGGCTTATGACATAATTAAAATATTTCACGGATTCTGTCTGGGATGGCACAGGTGTCATGAAACCCATGTTAAAATCTTCTTTCCATCCCACAATCGTATCATCCGTTCCACGAAAATCAACAAACAATTCATTCAGTTCATCAATAAACACCGTCATTGCACAGAATTGTATTTCCGTTTCATGATTAATTTTATTTATATATCTTGAAAGACGGATATCTCCAAAACGTACACTTTTACCGGCCAGACGGAACAATTCAAAGAGATCATTTGCAGCCAGTACCCCAAGGCTTGATTTTTTCTCATCATACATGGAAAAGAACTTCTCCGCTGCATCTTTTAATGTAATCGCCCTTGTACTCCTCATGGATGGCACAATTCCCTCAAACGGAAAATAGATAATCTGGCTCAGAATCAGACTGTCTATATCATTAAAAGGTGATTGCAGAAAGCTTAAGTCGCCTCTCCATTTTAAATAATCCAAAATATTCGTTCCGTCCATTAACATCCCTACTGTTCTATTTTGTTATAGTTATCCAGAAGCTGTTTCTTAATTGTATAAAGCTTGTCTGACAGGTCAACATGCACTTCATGCGGATTTACCAGACGAAGCGATTCCTCCCATAAGGTATTCAGTTCCTGCTTACAGTATTTCTGTATATCCATGGTCTTTGGTGACTCATAGACACACTCACCATTCTTAAATACCGGAACAAGAATTTCCCTGACTGTATATTCTCCTGCCTTAAGATAAGTCTTTTTCCATGTTTCAACCGGGTCGAATAACAGTAATGGCTGATCATTGGTATATGTTTCATCTGCAAGCGCAATCAAATCTGCCTTAATTTTACCGTCCAGGTCATAGATACGGAATACTGTCTTGTTGCCCGGATTCGTAATCTTTTCCGAATTTTCGGAAAGCTTGATTTTCGGAATAAATTCTCCCGTCTTTTCATCCATGACGGCAGCCAGCTTATATACACCGCCAAAAGCAGGATTATCGGAAGCTGTAATCAGGTTCGTTCCCACGCCCCATGAAGTAATCTTTGCCCCCTGTGTCTTTAAGCTGTCAATGAGATATTCATCAAGGTCGCTTGAAGCCGAAATAATCGCATCTGTAAATCCGGCTGCATCAAGCATTTTTCTTGCTTTCTTGGAAAGGTAGGCAAGGTCTCCGGAGTCCAGACGGATACCATAATTTTTAAGCGGAATTCCTGCTTCTCGCATTTCGGTAAATACCCGGATTGCATTTGGAACACCGGACTTTAAGGTGTCATAAGTATCCACAAGAAGGAGACATGCCCCCGGATATAACTCAGAATACTTCTTGAATGCCGTATATTCATCCGGGAAGCTCATAATCCAGCTGTGTGCATGTGTTCCCTTGATTGGAATATCAAACATCTGTCCTGCCAGCACATTACTGGTTCCTACACATCCCGCAATAACAGCAGCTCTTGCACCATATATTCCGGCATCCGGTCCCTGTGCCCTTCTTAAGCCGAATTCCATGATTCCGTCACCCTGTGCCGCATATACCACACGCTCTGCCTTGGTTGCAATAAGGCTCTGGTGATTGATAATATTAAGAATTGCCGTCTCTACAAGCTGTGCCTCCATGATTGGTGCCACTACCTTCACAAGCGGTTCTCTTGGAAATACAACCGTACCTTCCGGAATCGCATAGATATCACCGGAGAATTTAAAATTACTTAAATATTCAAGAAAATCTTCATCAAATAATTGGGTTTCACGCAGATAGTCTACATCCTCCTTGCTAAAATGAAGGTCTTTAATGTAGTCTATAACCTGCTCCAGTCCACAGCAGACCGAAAATGCATTGCCACATGGATTCTTTCTGTAAAATGCATCAAAAACCACAGTTTCATTGGTTTTGTTCTTAAAGTAGCCCTGCATCATGGTTAATTCGTACAGGTCTGTAAGTAATGTCAGATTTCTCATTTTTGTTCTCTCCTTAAATACATACTTTTTCTCTCTTACTGTATCATTGCCAAAACTTTTCTTAATTTTATCACTTGTATGAATTTATTTCCATAATAATATTCTTTGTAAAGTCAGCTGTCAAGTCAGTGAATTTCTATTCTGGTATTGCAATTAGCCCATTCTTATCTTAAAATAGTTATGTTATGATTTTACGATATTTATGAGGTAATTACACATGATTCGATTAATTATTTTCTTTTTTTATGCACTTATCATTATTATTGCTACACCTTTCCTTTTTCTATTCATGCATCTTTTCTGGAAAAACAAGCCTGAAACAAAGGACCGTTTCTGCCAGAAGTTTGTACGAATGGTATTTAAGCATGTATTATTCATTGCCGGGGTTCACACTACCGTCAAGGGACTTGAAAATATTCCGGAGGATACAGCTGTCTTATATGTGGGAAATCACAGAAGCTACTTTGACATTCTGATTTCTTATGTATACCTCAAATCGCCAACCGGCTACATTGCCAAGAAGGAGATGGAGAAAATTCCTCTGCTCCGTACCTGGATGCGTTACATCCACTGTCTTTTTCTTGACCGTACCAATCCAAAGGAAGGGCTTAAGACCATTCTTGCCGGAATTGACAATGTAAAGCATGGATACTCCGCTTTTATTTTCCCGGAAGGAACCCGTGCAAAGACCGATGAGATGCTTCCGTTTAAGGAAGGTTCCCTAAAGATTGCCGAAAAATCAGGATGCCCTATCATTCCTGTTATTCAAAACAATACTTCTGCGGCATTTGAGGATCATATTCCATTTTTTAAGAAATGCCACACAGTCATTGAATTTGGCAAACCGATTATTATTTCCGAACTGGATGCACAGGATAAGAAATTTCTTGGTGCATACACGCAGAAGATTATTCAGGAAATCCATGAGAAGAATAAAGTTCTTGTTTGATTTTTATGTATTTTATGTTACAATAGTTTAGCTGAATTATATTTAGGAGGATTTACATATGCCTTTAGCATTAAAAATAGTTTTAATCGTCCTTGCCGTACTGGTTGTTGCATTCATTGCACTTCTTATCTATGGCAACCACCTTCGCAAGAAGTCCGAAGCACAGCAGGCACAGATTGAAGCTGCCAAGCAGGTTATGTCGATGCTGATTATCGATAAGAAACGGATGAAGATAAAAGATGCCAGTCTTCCAAAGATTGTCTTAGAGCAGACACCGAAGTATCTTCAGGGAGCCAAGCTTCCAATTGTCAAAGCCAAAGTTGGGCCGAGAATCATGACCCTCATAGCAGATGAGAAGATTTTCAATGACATTCCGGTCAAAGCTGAAGTCAAAGCCGAAGTAAGCGGTATCTACATCGTGGGAATCAAATCTGTACGAGGCGGAATGCCGGTTAAGGAAGAACCTAAGAAAAAGGGCTTTTTCGCAAGATTTAAGAAATCAAAGTAATCAGAAACTAAAACGGGCTGCAAATCGCAGCCCGTTTTTATGTCTCCCGTAGTTACATCAGCTTAATCTGTTCCATTCCCAGCGGTTCCACCTTTATGTACACATCCGCATCCGACAGCAGTTCACCATTCATTTCGATACTATATAATACATTAATTTCTATCTTTTCCGGCTCAATGGAACATTGTATCCGGTTCGTATAAATCGCCATCATCATCATTCCGTATGGTGTTTCGTAGCATGAATTTATCTTTTCATTTTCCCGAAATATCATCTGTGCACCAACCGAGCCTTTTTTCGTGATTTCTATCCCGTCACTGCCGATTTTTATCATGTTCTGAATCACTGCATCACTTTCTTCCTGCTGTTCTTCGTAGCGGATGTATGTCTTTCCGTTTCTCTCATAGCAGTTTCCCCTGTTGATAATCTCGATTTCATCTTCATAATTATTTCCTATCTGTTTGCCTCTGACGGTAACCAAAACATCCTTTGTCATATATACTCCTATTCTACCCATTTATTCAAAAATTTTAGATACTTGAATTCCAGCGAATATGTATCTGTACACGCATATTCTTCCTCACCAATTACATTTTTTAATTCTTCCTTGGTATCCTCCGGAACAACTCCATGTGTTATATCGACAAAACAAAGCGGCGGATATAGTACACACCACCAGTTTTTTCCACAGGCATCGCCAATGTCAATACGGAATGCCGTATATTCTCCCGGAGGAAGTGCCACATCCCCATACACCCTTAACGGAAAATATTCTTCCGCCATGTAACCGGATATGTCATAATCATATCCATTCTCATGGATTACTTTCATGGCCGTCTGTAATATTCCATCCATGTTATCCTGTATGATTTCTGCAGATTCGTTTACATTTTCAGAGTCTTTAAGAAGTTCTTCCATGTATGCCACCACGGCATCCTTTACCTGCATTTTCAGTTTCTGATCTGCCTCACTGTCACTATTGGCCCTGACATGAAAACGAATAAGGCTGGATGCCAGACTTTCCTGCCGTGCCTGAACCTGTTCACTTAGTATTATATTCATGGTAAGAAACAAAAGAACTGCCAGTACAGCAGTTCTTAACATTTTCAATAATTTCATGTATGTACCCCCTGTAATCTGTCTGATAACAGGATTATTGACCGATTCCGGGAGTTTATACATCTTATCTGTCTTTGATTGCTCTTACAATTCCTCTTTCCTGATTTCCGATGTGTTCACGGACTGCTGCCTTGGCAGCTTCCACATCCCTGCGCTTTAAACACTCTATAATATCATTATGCTCATTGATAAGAATGGAATGTGTTCTTGCATCCTTAACATATTCAAGACGATACCGGTACATCTGCTCACGAAGATTATTAATAATCTGTATCAGGCGGTTGTTATCTGTCTTGTTATAAATCACATCATGAAACGCCACATCTGCCTCAACAATATTTACAATATCATGGGAAATGACGGCATTTTCAAAGACCTGGCCTGCTTTTTTCATCATGTCGATATCTGCATCTTCCATATTTTTAATTGCAAGCTTTACAGCTAATTCTTCCAGGGTTATCCGAACCTCCAGAACATCCCTCATGTCCTTTTCGGAAATGGATGCCACAACAGCTCCTTTCCTTGGAATCATGTTCACCAGACCCTCAAGCTCTAATTTTCTGATTGCCTCTCTTATGGGAGTACGGCTGACACCAAGTTTATTGGCAAGACTAATCTCCATAAGCCTCTCTCCCGGTTCCATTTCTCCCTTTAGTATAGCCTGTCTGAGCGTATTAAACACCACATCACGAAGAGGAAGATATTCATCCGCTGATACAATTGTCAATTCTTTTCCCATTTTTTCCTCCTATACTTAATCCGATTCTCTTTCCTGTCCAAAGACATCTGTTACAAATACCTGTTTTGCAAGTGCCGATGCCTTTAAAAAATCTGCACACTGATGTGCCTGTCTTCGGTTTTGGAATATTCCGAAAACAGTAGGTCCGCTACCACTCATCAGCGAATTTACCGCTCCCTGTTCCACCATTTTTTCTTTAATCTTCTGAATTACAGGATATTCCTTTATGGTAACAGTCTCCAGAACATTTCCAAGTCTTGCACAGACACCCTCCAAATCCTTATTACTGATTGCTTTTATCATTCCATCAATATCCGGATGCACAATACTGTCATCCAGCTTAAGATTCTGATATACAAATTTTGTTGAAACATTTATTCCCGGTTTTGCAATCACAATCGGGCAGGATTTAAGCGGTCTTAAACGCGTAAGTTTTTCTCCGATTCCTTCCGCCAGTACCGTACCTCTCATGATGCAGAACGGCACGTCTGCTCCGATACGCACACCCAGCTTCATTAGCTCATC
>JAQXXN010000145.1 GCA_029226085.1 Thermoflexaceae bacterium | reverse complement strand
GACAAAACAAATAAATCATTAATAGAGGGAATTCTTTTGGAAAAGTATAATCAGTATTACCGCCTAGCTTACAGCTATGTGCATAATGAGGCGGATGCCGGCGATATTGTGCAAAATGGGGCTTATAAGGCAATAAGAAGTAGTCATACATTAAATAAGCCTGAATATGCCGAAACATGGATATACCGTATTATGCTTAATGAGTGTTTTCAATATTTAAAACAGCCTCAATTTGTTTCTTATGAAGCCATTCAGGATGAAAACGGAACAGAAGTCGGGTATAGTGAAGACAAATATTCGAATGTAGATTTGCAGAGAGCACTGGATGCTCTTCCAGATGTGGATAAGGCGATTGTTGTCTTAAAATACTTCGAGGATAGGAAACTAGAGGAAATTGCAGAGATTTTTGAAGAAAATGTTAATACGGTAAAAAGCAGGCTGTATAGAAGTATGAAGAAGCTGCGAGTCGTTCTTTCTGATGAAGAAGAAAGCAGGACGAACATAGTTTAACAGTGAATAGGTGGGTGATGATATGACTTACAATTTTTCAGAAATAAAAAATAATAAAGAATTGAAAGAAGATGAGCTTATGATATTGAAAAAAGAATATCATAAGCCGCAAATGTCAGAAAAACAGTTAGAACAACTGCAAAAAAGAATCAAGGAGGCTAATATGGCAAATATAAAAGAACGTAGAAAGTCAGCAATTATAAAGATTACAGCAACGGCAGCTGCGATTATCGGAGCATTTATAATTTTACCAAACACATCAGCTAATATTGCGTATGCCATGGAACGGATACCGGTCATCGGACAGCTTGTGGAAGTGGTAACATTCCGGGATTATCAGTATGAAACAGAAAGAAATAAAGCTGATATCGTGGTACCGGAGATAAAGATTGAGGAACCGGTAACAGATAAGGATGTACAGGAAAAACTTGAACGTACTGCTGAAGAGATAAATGCAGAGATAGAGAAGATTACAGGTGAGCTCATAACGGAGTTTGAAAAATATATGCATGATGAGCAGGGATATCAGGATATTTCTGTTAAGAGTGAAGTGTTGGCAACAGCAAAGGATTATTTCACATTAAAGCTTTTATGCTTTCAGGCAGCCGGAAGCGGATATGAGTGGAATTATTACTATACCATTGATTTAAATACCGGAGAACGTCTGCAGTTAAAGGATATTTTCAAGGATGGAGCAGATTATATCACCCCAATCAGCGAAAATATCAAGGAGCAGATGGTTGAACAGATGAAAGCTGATTCAATGGTTTACTATTGGGTAAACGATGAAATAGATGCTCTTAACTTCAAGTCAATAACAGATGAAACATCATTTTATATTAATGAAAATGGTAATGTGGTGATTGGTTTCAATGAAGGGGATGTCGCACCAATGTACATGGGTTCAGTTGAATTTGAAATTCCGGCAGAGGTATTAGCAGACATCAGAAAATAAGTATAAATTTTAATAAGAGAGGGACTGTAAAAAACAGTCATAAAGAAAAGCTATGGTAATGCCGTAAGGTAACACCATAGCTTTTCTGGTTTTGTAAATCATCTTTGTGTAAAATAGAGTCACTTATTAAGCCTATCCGAAAATAGACCGCTAGCAGACTATATCTGTAGGATACTATGCGACAGCATTGAAAAGCCGCTTCTTTTTGTTGTGGTATTTATAGAGGTTATATCCGCAGAAAATCAGGGTCAACTCCAAAAGCTTTCTTTCCCTCTTCAGAAAAGTCTCTTATAAGCTCTGTCTCATTTGATAATGCCGAATGTTCCTTCTGACTGGATACTTCTGTTCATACACAAAAGAGCTCCGTGAATACAGTCCAGATTTGATATTACTTCTTCATGGAACGAAGTGAGTTCCTGATTTATTCTCACTGTACGGTTTCATTTAGCCGACTTACAGCATTCTGCTTTGTAAGGACATCCTTCACAGCTTTCGCATTCGTATAATTCTTCTGTTCTTCCATACTTATTTTCCTTAACACGTTTATTGTATTTGAAAGTAAACTTTTTACCATTCGGACAAACCCAATTTCCTTCTGCATCACGTTTAAAGTTTACCGCTCGGGAAGGGTTTGTATGATATTTTTCACTTTTGGTTTCTTTTTCAAACATGGTAAATTAATTTTTCGATTTCCAGTGGTAATTTCAGCTGTCTTGGTGTAAAATTAACACTGGTGTTATTAGTTAGTCGCATAATTAATTATACCAAAAAATCGCTGAAGTCGCACGACCTCAGCGATTTTTTCTTAGAGGAGTTTTTTTACAGCTCCTTCTTTTTTAGTTAGCTGGTCTTAAAGATTTTTATTTAACATTTTTCTGCGATGGAGTAGAGGAGACGCTCGGTATCTTCCCATCCAAGACAAGGGTCAGTGATGGATTTTCCATACACACCTTCGCCAACCTTCTGACAGCCGCCTTCAATGTAGCTTTCAATCATGACGCCCTTTACCATATTTCTTACAGCATCGGAATGATTACGGCTGTGAAGCACTTCACTGACGATTCGGACCTGTTCCATGTACTGCTTGTTGGAGTTGGAGTGGTTAGCATCGACAATGGTTGCCGGATTTTTAAGGTTCTTCTGCTCATACATGTCAACCAGACGAATCAAGTCTTCGTAGTGATAGTTTGGAATACTCTGTCCATGCTTATTCACGGCACCACGAAGAATGGTGTGAGCGTATTCATTACCGGTGGTATTGACTTCCCAGCCACGGTAGATAAAGGTGTGTGCACCCTGTGCAGCAACAACGGAATTGAGCATGACATTGTAGTCACCACTGGTTGGATTCTTCATTCCGGCAGGAACATCCATTCCGGAAACAGTTAGTCTGTGCTGCTGGTCTTCAACGGAACGTGCACCAACGGCAACATAAGATAATAAATCAGCAAGGTACCAGTAATTTTCCGGATAAAGCATTTCATCCGCAGTTGTAAGACCAGTTGCCTTGATAATGTCTAAATGAAGCTTTCGGATGGCAATGACACCTGCGAGAAGATCCGGTTTCTTTTCCGGGTCTGGCTGATGAAGCATGCCCTTGTAACCTTCGCCTGTGGTTCTTGGCTTATTGGTATAGACACGGGGAATGATGATGACCTTGTCTTTTATCTGTTCCTGAACTTTGGTAAGTCTTAAGGTATAATCCATGACAGCTTCTTCGTTATCGGCAGAGCAAGGCCCGACGATACATAAGAATTTATCAGATTTTCCGGAAAGAACGTCTTTAATCATGGTATCACGTTCATTTTTTAATTTTACAATATTTTCCGGTACCGGATACTGTTCCTTGATTTCCTTCGGAACCGGAAGCTTTTTTACAAATTCAAAACTCATAGCAAATCTCTCCTTTTGTGGCGCACGAATCAGTATAAGTGCGTGCAACGGTAACATTATAAGGGATTTTATTGGAAAAGTCAAAGAAAAAGCACAGAAACTCTCAACTCTAAGAAGAGGTTTTTTGTGCTTTTTGTCATCAGGTGTTTCAAAATTTCTGATTTACTCTTGAACTGTCATTTTACCCTGTGTTATTTTTTTAATTACAAAGATAGTAATAACCATTAATGCAAGTGTGACCGGAAGGGCAATCAGTGCCAGTGAGCTTTCGGTGAAATATCCGATGGTGCCGGCTATGATGTAACCAACGAAGGAAACTGCAGCAGCTGTTAAGGCATATGGAAGCTGCGTTGAAACATGGTTTACGTGGTCGGAATGTGCACCCGCCGAGGCCATGATGGTAGTATCCGATATCGGAGAACAGTGGTCGCCGCATACAGCACCGGAAAGGCAGGCTGCAATGGAGATTACCAGCATTTCACCGGTTTCACCATCACCAAATACGTTGCAGACAATCGGTATGAGGATTGCAAAGGTTCCCCAGCTTGTTCCTGTGGAAAAAGCAAGGAATAAAGCAACGATAAAAATGATGCATGGAAGGAACAGCTTTAGCGCTCCGGCGGAGGAAGCAACAATGTCATGAACATAGTATTTTGCTCCAAGTAAGCCTGTCATGCCGGATAAGGTCCAGGCCATTGTAAGGATTAAGATTGGTGCAACCATTGCTTTAAATCCTTCCGGAATACATTCTGTAAATTCCTTGAAGGTCAGTACTCCCCGGGTCATATAGAAACAGAAGGTAATGATTAATGTAACAAGACTTCCGAGGACAAGACCCATGGAAGCATCTGCGTTAGAAAATGCATTGATAAAAGATTCTCCTTCAAAGAAGCCTCCGGTGTATATCATTCCGATAATACAGCATACAATCAGGACAATTACCGGAAAAACAAGATCAATTACCTTGCCGTGAGGTGTGACTGGTTCTTCGTCAGCATCACCATAAGGTCTTGCGGCTGTGGTAAAAAGATCACCTTTTATGGCATTTGCTTCGTGTGTTTTCATCAGACCGAAGTCGGCTTTCAGAACGGTGATAAGAACAATCATGAGAAGCGTGGTTAATGCATAAAAGTTGTAAGGAATGGTTTTTAAAAACATGGAAAATCCATTGATGTCAGAGCCTTCCGGAACCGATGAGGTAACCGCAGCAGCCCAGCTGGATACCGGTGCTATGATACATACCGGTGCAGCAGTCGCATCAATCAGATAGGCAAGCTTGGCTCTTGAAACATTGTGC
>JAQXXN010000144.1 GCA_029226085.1 Thermoflexaceae bacterium | reverse complement strand
TAAATATTTAAAAGGTGAAACCATAGAAGTGGACACCCTAAAAAAAGCTAATTCCGGCTGGAATCTGGTATGTGTTGACGGATATCCGCTTGGCTGGGGAAAGCTTACGGGAAGTACCCTTAAGAATAAATATCATGCCGGATGGAGATGGCAGTAATGGCATTATTTAGAATTGATAAGTTTCTTGCCGACATGGGCTGCGGAACAAGAAGTGAAGTGAAAAATTATATAAAGAAAGGCCGTGTTGCCATAAACGGTCTGGTTGTGAATGCACCGGAACATAAAATTGATACAAATCTGGACCGTGTATCACTGGACGGTGCAGACATCAATTATCTGGAATATGAGTATTATATGCTGAATAAACCACAGGGGGTTGTTTCTGCCACGGATGATAAGCGTGACAGGACAGTCATTGATTTAATCGAAACCAAAAACCGCAAGGATTTATTTCCGGTGGGCAGACTGGATAAGGATACGGAAGGTCTGCTTTTGATTACCAATGACGGACAGCTGGCACATAATCTTCTTTCACCGAAAAAACACGTGGATAAGGTATACTATGCCAGAGTAGACGGGATTGTTACAAAAGAAATCGTGGAACAATTTAAAGAGGGAATTATTCTTTCGGATGGAACATTGACACGTCCTGCTCATCTGAATGTGCTGGAAACCAATCCATCAGAATCAACAGTTGAGCTCACCATTCATGAAGGAAAGTTCCATCAGGTAAAGCGGATGTTTGAGGCGTGCGGCATGACGGTCATGTATTTAAAGAGGCTTAGAATGGGGACACTCATCCTTGATAAAGAGCTAAAGCCCGGTGAATACCGCAGACTTACACAGGAAGAAACAGAAAGACTTAAGAAAGAAGATAGATAAAGGAGCATTTACGTGGGTATTTCGAAAAAGAATGGAAAGAACATACTGCAGGGGATAGAGGCTGTTTTATTTGACCTGGACGGAACCTTAATCGATTCCATGTGGATTTGGAGGGAAATTGATATTGCATTTCTGGGAGAACGAAACATTCCAATGCCACAGGACCTTCAGAAAATCATCGAAGGAAAGAGTTTTCATGAAACGGCAGTATATTTTAAAGAAACCTTTCAGCTTCCGGAAAGTCTGGAAGAAATCAAGGATATATGGAACCGGATGGCATTTGACCGGTATGCCCATGGCATGCAGTTAAAATCCGGTGCGGATAAGTTTCTTAAAAAACTTTGTGATGCCGGCATCCGGATGGGAATTGCAACCAGTAATTCAAGGCATCTTACCGAGTGCTGCCTTACGGATATCGGAATTCTTAAGTATTTTGAAACGATTGTAACAGGATGTGATGTGGTAAATGGAAAGCCTCAGCCGGATATTTATTTAAAAGCAGCGGACAATTTAAAGATTTTGCCGGATAAATGTCTTGTTTTTGAGGATGTTCCAATGGGAATTCTTGCGGGAAAACATGCCGGAATGCGTACCTGTGCAGTATATGACAGTTTTTCTGCGCACATGGATGAAGAAAAGAAAAAGCTTTCAGATTATTATATCACTTCCTATGAGGAACTGGTTTAGTAACCGACAGGAGGTTTTGGATGGAAAGAAATATAATACTGTTAAAAGAAGATTTTAAGGGATTTAAAATTGGCGAATTCCCGTATGATAAAGGACATACAGCCATGGGTGAGTATCATCACATTGTGAATGAAGGCTATGCAGGGAACTGGATTGATCCGGTCTGTAATTATACCTATAATGGCTGTGGTGCATCGTGGATTATAACGGAAGATGAGGGAAGACATTTTATGGAGCAGATGAGGTTGATTAATAATAAGCCTCATAAGACGCATCCGACTCTTATGACGGGGGATGTACACTGGAAGAATTATACCATGTCGGCAAAAGTAAGACTGTTTAATACATCCGGATGTACCGGAATCGGTTTTGCCTGTAAAAACAGCCTGAACCTTTTTGTACTGGTGTTTGAGGGCGGTGCCTTGAAGCTTGAATACCGGCATAAACAGGTTGATAAGGTGCTTGTAAGCTGTCCGTATCAGTATAATTGTGATGAATATTATGAACTTAAGGCGGTTATTGACAAAAATACGGTTACGTGTCATGTAAATGGAGTCAAAATGCTTGAATACAGCAGCGACCGGTTGGCCAAAGGCGGAAAAGCAGTGATTACCGCAACTGCTCCGGCGCAGTTTACGGATGTTTTAATAACGGTGGATGCCGATACGGATAAAGCCATACGAATCAGCCGACAGGCTTATGAGAAAGAAGTTCTGGCGAGGATGCAGTCCCATCCAAAGATGAAGCTGTATAAAAAGATTGACCTGAAAGATTTCGGTACGGGAAGGCAGATCCGGTTTGGTCATCTTATGGGAGGAGATGAATGGTACATCGTTCTTGCACAGGGACAGAGAAGGGTAAGAAGGGATGACTTTAGTCACATCAGCTGCCTTACGGCGATTGACCTTGATGGAAATATTCTCTGGCAGAAAGGAGAGCCGTCTGTCTCTTATGAACAGGGACAGATTTCCTGTGACTTTCCGTTACAGATATATGATATTGACGGGGACGGCATTGATGAAGTGATAACTGCCAGAAACTTTGAACTGATGATTCTTGACGGAAGAACGGGAGAGGTAAAGAAAAAGTGCAGAATGCCGCTATCTGATAAGGATGATACGGAAATTATCGGTGTTCCCAATGGAATATACAGTTTTGACAGAATCAATGCGGACGGTATCCGGATTTGTAATTTTTCCGGAAAGGACAGACCGACGGATATTCTCATAAAAGACCGCTATTGCAGAATATATGCGTTAAATAGTAATCTGGAACTGATGTGGATGTTTCGGAGTGACAAGAATACCGGGCATTTTCCATATGCATTCGATATCAATAAGGATGGATATGATGAAGTTTTGTGCGGATATAATCTGCTTGACCACAACGGAAAACTTATATGGACATATCCGATAGAATATGACCATACGGATGAAATTATATCAGGAAGGTTTATGGCAGGCAGTAATGAGGGCCATTTTGCCTGCGTTTCCGGTACACAGGGATTTTTTATCGGAGACTATGAGGGAAATATTCTTGTGAAAGATGATATTGGGCATGCACAGCGTATCAGTACAGGAAATTACTGTCCGGAGAAAGAAGGCTTTGAACTGGCTGTGGTAAATTACTGGGGGCATCAGGGAATACTGTATTTCTATGATTCCTGCGGTAATCCTCTATGGGAATATGAAAATGAACTAAACGGTAATATGGTAACGCCGGTAAACTGGGACGGAAACGGAAGAGACCTGATTCTTCTTAATGCAAATCATGACAGAGGGGGACTGCTTGATGGGGACGGCATGCGTTGTGTGGAATTTCCTGATGACGGGCATCCGACCATGTGTGCGGAAGCCATCAATCTTACCGGAGATGCAAGGGATGAACTTGTTGTCTGGGATTATCACAAATTATATATCTATACCCAGAGTGACGGGAAACAGGAAGAGGCATATGCGCCGGTGAAATATCCACATTATAACGGTTCAAATTACAGAGGCGAATACTCTTATCCGGATGAATCGTATCTTGTATGAGAAAAAGCAGATTTCAGTGAAAATTAGACTGGAATCTGCTTTTCATTTTTTCTGCATTTTATGTTGCTATTCAGATGTTTTTAGTAGAAATTCTTTTAAAAATAAGGTATAATATATAAATTAAAAATTATTGTATATCATAAATGATAACATATGTAAATACAACATGTGCTAATCGGATAAAGGGTGATGAGGATGAAGCAAAGATTTGGGATAGTCAAAGATAAATGCATGGCATGGATAATGATTTTTACGATGGTTTTAAGTCTCGTGTCAGGACTGGATATTACACCGGTAAAAGCGGACAATACAGAACCGGACGGATTCCGTGCGGGAGATGTATATGTTACGGATTTTTCGCTGTTGATAAACGGTAATGAATATCAGTTTAATTCTTCTTCGGTTTCTGTTGATAAGAACACCCAATTTACATTAAGTGTGCAATGGCTTTTATACAACAATTCAACTCTAACGGACAATAAAATCCGCATACAATTGCCGGAAGCACTGGATTTTTCCAAGGAAACAGGAGATGTATACTCAGGCGGTGTCATTATTGGTTCATATGTTATTGAAAACAATTATCTGATAATCACCAAAAGTGATGATGAAGCATGGAATAATAATGTCGCCGGACAGTTTCAGATTGACGGTACAATCAATCCGGATTTAATTCCGGAGTATGGAAATGATTCACAGACGGTTTCGATTTTTGATAAATCGGTTACTTTCGATATTGCTTCTTCCAATTCGGATTCCCTGTCTGTTTCAAAAAGCAAGGGAAGTTATGATGTGAACAACGGATATGTCTTTACGGTAAACGTGACTTCTGTGGGAACCAATAAGGGAATTAGTCTGTATGACAGCCTGGATAAACCGGAATACATGAATATTGATACGGATTCCATTGTGATTAAGGATAAAAATGGAAATGTGGTATCCGGTTATAGTGTAACAGATACTGCGAATGGTTTTACACTGGCGATGCCGTCCGATTATACCATGGTTAACGGGGAACAGCTGCAAATTACATATAATGCAAAATTTTCTGACAGTTACTGGGAGAATACGCAGGGATTTAATAACAAAATATACGCTAAAAACAGTGAAGGAAAATCAAGCAATACGGCTTCAAGCTGGGTTCAGGAAAGCAAGAGCTGGCTGAATAAGTATGGAAGCTATAATTCCGGGGACGGGATGGTGCACTGGACAATCAAGGTAAACGATGGCGTAAGGTTTGATGTCAGCAATGCAGTTATCAGTGACACTCTTCCGGATGATTTTGCTTTTGCAGGAACGATTACAATCAAGAATTCCAGCTGGCAGGTAATCGATACCATTACGCCATCCGGTAATACATTTACCTATACGTTTCCGGAAGGTTCAAACGATACATATACCATTGAATATACCACAAGTATTGACATGGATAAAATCGGAACACAGGGTTTTGACTATGTAAACGGTGTGGATAGTGAGACCAATAAAGCGGTATTGAAGCTTAAGGACAATACCGAGTACGAAAAGCAGGTTTCGGTACATATTCCCGGACTGCCGAATGATACCTTAAGCAAACAGCTTACCGGAAGTAAGACAGACAGTACCAATTCCGCAAAGCAGGTTCTTATCTGGAAGAGTATTGTAAAAGTGCCGGATGCTTCTGAGAATTTTACGGAATTTTACTATAATGACCAGGTGGATACCACGGTAAGTTCTACCCATCAGCTGGTAACCGGCAGTATATCCGTTAAGGATTCTTTCGGCAATCCGTTAAGTTCTTCCCTGTATAAGATAACAAGCAGCAGCCAGACTGGATTCCAGATTGATTTGCTGAATGCAGTTAAAAGCCTGGATGCCGGAACCCAGATTATCATTGAATACCAGACTACTGTTGAAACTACCGGACTTTCACAGTGGAATTATATTAAGAATTATGCTTACCTGAATGATCATATTTTACAGAAGGAAGCGGGGTATACCTATGTACCGGGAGTAACGAAGGAGTCCCGTGGAAAAACCAATTCGGACGGAACAAAATTCACATGGCACCTTACGGTAAATCTTAATGAATCCAAGGCGGCAGAATCGGATGTCCTGTATTTTGAAGATATTCTTCCGGAAAATCATGATTATGTAGCAGATTCCCTAAAGGCTTACAGAGATTACTGGGGAGACAGTACATTCTCTTCGGACGGCATTTTGGATGTGACAACGGAAACGGTTGTGATTGATGGAAAGGAATACCGGAAAATTTCTTTTGCGGTACAAAAATCTACGGTATTAAAATCCAGTGATAATAAGATTTATCTTCGTTATC